>CAMPIZ010000139.1 GCA_946886675.1 uncultured Flavobacterium sp. | reverse complement strand
GCATCAGAATGTGCTATGGAAGCCTTTAGTATGTTGTTATAATCAGGCTGCGAAAGGAATTTTACCGCATCTTCCGGCACCTCATCAAAAACCACTTTTTTAAGCATATCCTTATCAAGTGTGCCTTCAAAAGACTGATTGTATACAGAAGTTACAATTTTGGTATCGGCAAAAAGAGCCTCGTCTTTGTAGTAGTGTTTCATGTATACCGGCAGCATAGATGCCATCCAGCCATGTACATGAATAATATCCGGAACCCAGTTAAGTTTTTTTACGGTCTCAACAACCCCTTTTGCAAAGAAAATAGCTCTTTCATCATTATCAGGATACAGTGTTCCGTCTTCATCTGTAAAGGTTGCTTTTCTTTTAAAATACTCATCATTGTCTATAAAATAGACCTGTATCCTTTCTTTTGGTATAGAAGCCACTTTAATAATAAGCGGCATATCCATATCGTTTACCACCAAGTTCATTCCTGATAAGCGGATCACTTCATGCAGCTGATGCCTTCTTTCGTTTATGTTACCATAGCGCGGCATAAAAATCCTTATTTGCCCCCCTTGGTCATTAATCATTTTTGGCACATCGTACGACATTAAAGAAACTTCATTTTCAGCCAAATAAGGTACTACTTCAGATGATACATATAATATCCTCTTATCCTCCATCTTCAATATTTAATTTTAAAATTGGGTATAAAAACATGCAAAATTAAACAATTTTATGCAGTTTATCACTAAAATATTAATTTTGCTTCCAATTTTAATTGTAAATTAATGCTCATTTTCAATACAAAAGCCGCTTTGGAAACGCTTTTAAAAAAGCATAAAAGCAACCATTCTTCCATCGGTTTTGTGCCCACTATGGGCGCCCTTCACAAAGGCCATCTCTCCCTGCTGGAGCAGTCTCTCCGGGACAACGACTATACCGTTATCAGCATATTTGTAAACCCTACCCAGTTTAACAATGCAGAAGATCTGAAAAAGTATCCGCGCACTCTTGAAGCAGATACCCTAAAAATAAAACAGCTTAACCCTGATATTATTGTATTTGCACCTGATGCAGAAGAAATGTATGATGGCGATATAACCTCGGCACATTTTTCTTTTGACGGGCTTGAAGACCAGATGGAAGGAAGGCACAGGCCGGGACATTTTAACGGTGTGGGCACTATTGTAAAAAAGCTGTTTGAAATTGTACAGCCTTACAATGCTTATTTTGGCGAAAAAGATTTTCAGCAGCTGCAGATCGTAAAAAAAATGGTTGAGAAAAACCACCTGCCCGTAAATATAATAGGTTGCCCCATTCACAGGGAAGCAAACGGGCTGGCTATGAGTTCGCGAAACGAACGCCTTTCTGCAGAAGAGCGGGAAAAAGCTTCGTTTATTTACAAAACCTTAACCCGGGCAAAACAATTATTTTCAAACCAGAGCGTTAAGGAGGTTAAAAGTTATGTAGAAGATGCGTTTAAGGCGCATCCTGAATTTAACGTCGAATATTTTGAAATAGCAGAAGAAAATACGTTAATACCCGCTTCTATTAAGGAAAATAAAAAATACCGTGCCTTTATAGCCGTTTTTTTAAGTAATATTCGCCTAATTGACAATATTTCATTAAATTGATTACCTTTGCGCCATGCAAATTCAAGTTGTAAAGTCCAAGATTCACCGCGTTACGGTGACGGGAGCCGATTTAAATTACATAGGCAGCATTACCATTGACGAGGCATTAATGGAGGCTGCAAATATTATTGAAGGAGAAAAAGTTTCTATAGTTAACATTAATAATGGCGAAAGACTGGAAACTTATGTGATTAAAGGAAATAGGAACAGCGGTGAAATTACCTTAAACGGTCCGGCTGCCAGAAAAGTGCAAAAAGGTGATATCATCATCATCATATCTTATGGCATTCTTGATTTTGAAGAAGCAAAATCATTTAAGCCTTCTATAGTTTTCCCTAACGAGAAAGACAATTCATTAACCTAAGGTTTTGAATAAAAAAATAAGCAGAATATTAAGCATACTACTCCCACTAATACTGGGAGTTTTTTTAGTTATATATGTTTACAGGCAGTTTACACCCAAACAGCTTGCAGATGTAACAAACAGTTTTAAGACTGCAAACTACCTGTATGTTTATATATCCCTGTTTTTTGGCCTTACGGGGTTTTGGGCAAGGGCCTACCGCTGGAAATACACACTGGCCCACATAGGCTATACAGCTCCTTTTGCGGTAAAGTTTGGCGCAGTTAGCATTACTTACCTAATGAACATGCTTATACCAAGAAGCGGTGAGGTAAGCCGTGCACTGGCTTTAAAAAAATATGGTGACGTGCCTTTTGATAAAGGCCTGGGTACAATTATATCAGAAAGGATAATAGACCTTATACTCCTTGTAATAGTTTTAGGGGCAACGGCTATATTGCAGTTTGATATGGTAAGAGAATACCTTGTAGATATTCCTTTTAAAGAACTTCTCTTTTACGGGATCATAGCCGCAATATTATTCTTGGGATCCATACTGTTTTTTATGTACTCAAAATTAAAATGGGTTAAAAAACTAAAAATAAAGGCCGCCGGACTAATTGAAGGCGCATTAAGCGTTTTTAAAATGCCTAACAAATGGCCATTCCTTTTACTTTCATTATACATCTGGGTTGCTTATGTAATTATGTTTTATGTTACAATATATGCATTACCCGAAACCGCAGGGCTTAGTTTTGGCTCTGTAGCAACAGCGTTTGTGGTAGGCAGCCTTGCCATTACTTTTACAAATGGTGGTACAGGCTGGTTTCCTGTTGTAGTAGCAAAAGCATTAACCGTTTATGGAGTACCATTTACCGCGGGTACGGCTTTTGGCTGGATTGTTTGGACTTCCCAAACTGCCCTTATAATTGTTTTAGGGGGACTCTCATTTTTATTGCTGCCTTTACTTCAAAAAAGTAAATAATCGCTATCTTTCTGCCTTCAACTAAAAACCCACTAAGCAATGAAAAAAATTACCTTACTATTGCTTGTATTTGCATTGTGTAAAGTTTCGGCACAAAAGAAAACTGAGGAAATAGTCTCAGAAAGCCTTAAAGAAACAAGGCTTATTACCGTTAAGCTTCCTGCATCATACGAGCGAGACAAAGACAAAAAATACCCACTGCTTCTTGTACTCGACGGCGACTATTTATTAGACCCGTTTGCCGGTGTACTTTCTTACACTTCTTACTGGGACGACCTGCCCGAAGTTATACTGGTAGGAATAAGCCAGCCGGACAGGGAAGCCGATTGTGAAACAGGAGTTGAAACAGGCCTGCCACAGGAAAAAGGCGAGAAATTTTTCGATTTTATTGGTCAGGAAGTTGTACCTCATATAGAAAAAAATTACAGGGTATCCCCTTTTAAAATTATAGCAGGGCATGATGTTACAGCCGGCTTTGCCAATTTCTTTTTATACAAAGATTCGCCATTATTTAATGCTTACATCAACTTTAGTCCTGTGCTACCAACCGAAATGGAAACCCGTGTACCTGCAAGGCTAACAGCCATAGACAGGCCTATTTTTTATTACCTTGCCACTGCCGATGGCGATGTAGCACGCCTTAAAGAAGCCATTAAAGTTCTTGACGGAAATATTAAAGCGCTTACAGATACTAAAGTCCGTTATCTTTTTGATGAATTTACAGGTGCTACCCATTATTCATTGGTGCCAAACGCCATTCCAAGTGCATTATACCATATTTTTTCATCATACCAGCCTATTACTTCATCCGAATTTCAAAAACTGGCAGCGCAGCCTTCGGGTTATGTGCAGTACCTGCAGGAAAAGTATGATATGATAGAAAAAGACATGGGTGTAAAGATGACCGTACGACTTAATGACTTTAAAGCTATAGAAGCAGCCATAAGAAAAAATGCCGCTTTTGAGGAGTTTAAGGGCCTTTCTGATATGGCAAAAAAGAATTATCCTAAAACCATTATTGGAGAATATTATGAAGCCCTGTATTATGAAAACACAGGCAATATAAAAAAGGCCATAAAAATTTACACAAATAGTTATAACTTTGAAGAGATTGGTGGAATAACCAAAGATTTTATGCTTGAAAAAGCTGAAATTCTTAAAAGTGAAATGTAAATAAGCGAATGGCTAAACTAAAAACAGCTTTCTTTTGTCAAAACTGCGGCACGCAATATGCCAAATGGCAGGGGCAGTGCAACTCCTGCAGGGAATGGAATACCATAGTTGAAGAAGTTATCCAGAAAGAGGAGAAAAAAGCCTGGAAACCGACAGCATCAACAACAGGGAAAGCGCCAAAACCATTACGCATTAATGAAATAGATTCTTCTCAGGAAGTAAGGCTTAATACCGGAGACGGCGAACTTAACCGGGTTTTGGGCGGTGGCATTGTGCCGGGTTCGCTCACGCTTTTGGGCGGTGAGCCCGGCATAGGTAAAAGTACGCTGCTGCTGCAAATATCCCTAAAACTACCCTATCGTACCCTGTATGTATCGGGTGAAGAAAGCCAAAAGCAGATAAAGATGCGTGCAGAAAGGATCACACCTTCAGCAGATAACTGCTTTATACTTACTGAAACCAAAACGCAAAACATTTTTAAGCAGATAGAGCTTATAGAACCGGAAGTGGTTATTATAGACTCTATACAAACACTGCATACTGATTATATAGAATCATCGGCAGGAAGCATATCACAGATAAGGGAAACTACTGCCGAACTGATAAAATTTGCCAAAGAAACCAATGTTCCGGTAATACTGATAGGTCATATTACCAAAGACGGCAGTATTGCAGGGCCAAAAATACTGGAACACATGGTAGATACCGTATTGCAGTTTGAAGGCGACCGTAATCACGTATACCGAATTTTACGCTCGCTCAAAAACCGTTTTGGCTCTACGGCAGAGTTAGGCATCTATGAAATGCAGGGCTCAGGACTCAGGGAAGTGGCAAACCCCTCGGAGATCCTGATATCCCATAAGGAAGAAGAGCTTAGCGGGACAGCAATCGCCACTACTATGGAAGGCATGCGCCCGCTTATGGTAGAGATACAGGCGTTGGTGAGCAGTGCCGTATATGGCACACCACAACGCAGTACAACCGGATATAATGCCAAGCGGCTTAATATGGTATTGGCTGTATTGGAAAAGAGGGCAGGTTTCAGGCTGGCGGCAAAAGATGTTTTTCTTAATGTAACGGGGGGCATTAATGTAGATGACCCGGCTATAGACCTTGCGGTTGTAGCAGCCATACTTTCTTCCAATGAAGATATTCCTGTAGGCAAAGATTTCTGTTTTGCGGGAGAAATAGGGCTTTCAGGCGAGATACGTCCGGTAAACCGGGTCGAGCAACGTATTTTAGAAGCCGAAAAACTGGGCTTTTCCACTATTTTTGTTTCTAAGTACAATAAGATTTCCTTAAAAAATACACTTATAGAAATAAAGCTTGTTTCAAAAATCGAAGATGTCGCAGGGCATTTATTTGGATAAAGAAATTAATAATGGAGAGAACAAAGGTTAAAAAAATCGCATTTCTGGCTCTTAAAATACTGGTGGCTTTTTTAATTATTGATGTAATATG
>CAMPIZ010000138.1 GCA_946886675.1 uncultured Flavobacterium sp. | reverse complement strand
ATACAAACTTCCCTGCAGTGGGAAGACCACCAGGCTAACAGGCAGCGTTTTTCTGAGCTCATAGATCAAATTGAGGAAACAAATATGATTATGCTCCCGGAAATGTTTGCCACAGGCTTTACTATGAATCCGGAGGCTGTTGCCGAAACGATGGATGGTGAATCTGTTAAATGGATGCAAGCGATAGCTGTAAAAAAGCAATGTGCTGTAACAGGCAGCCTGGTTATAAAAGAAAATGGCAACTACTATAACCGCCTCTTTTTTATTTACCCAAATGGTGAATTTAAAACCTATAATAAACGGCACCTGTTTACCCTTGCGGGAGAGCACAAGGAATATACAGCAGGGAGCGAAAAACTTATTGTAGAGTATAAGGGCTGGAAAATATGCCCGCTTGTTTGTTATGATTTGCGCTTCCCCGTCTTTGCCAGAAATGTGGAAGGTTATGACCTTTTGTTATTTGTGGCCAACTGGCCTTCACCCCGTGTATTGGCTTGGGATGTATTGCTGCAGGCACGCGCCGTAGAAAATATGTGCTATGTGGCAGGGGTAAACAGGGTAGGGCAGGACAGCAATGGACATAATTATCCGGGGCATTCGCAGGTGTTTGACAGTTTAGGGAAACCTATGCTGGAAACCTCAGATAATGAAGAAGTATATACCGTTACTATTAATAAAGAGGAAATGTTGGAAAACCGGAAAAAGCTTGATTTTCTAAACGACAGGGATTCTTTTATCCTCCAAGATTAAACGTAACGGGAACATCCCAGTTGGACCTTACATCGGTTGTGTCTGGGTGGTAAATTACCTCTTCAGGCTGGCGTTTTTCAGGATAACTGCCGCTGTCCCATTCGCCATTTTTATTATCATCATAAATCACCCTTAGATTAAATTTATTGGGCTGAAGATTATTAAAGTCTATTTCTGTTTCCCCTTCAGAATAGTAACTTGCCACTACTTTTTCATTAGTGTCCAATACTTCTAGTATCAATGGGAAACGATCAGCATTGTTGAGTATTACCCTTAAGTTACCATAATCAGTATAAGTGCGGGTTGTAAGGGTAAAGTTAAGAGTGTCGTTCTCCTTTTCATAAAAGTCCTTAATAGCGCCCGGCATAAGGGTAAACCTATACTTTTGCTCCTCCTTTTTCTCAAAATCAAATTTTAGTTCCTGTAAATAAGCATCATATTTTGTGGTAAACGCTACGGCAACAGAATCTTTGTCCATCAGCGCCATTTTTGTAGTGTCAATAGTTCTAATGGGAGTGCTGGTTTTAATTGTAAACGTATCCCTGAAGTTAAGCGTGCCTTTTTGCACCGGCTCTACAGTAAGTGAGTCCGTTGCTTTCATTTCTTTGGTCTTAACGGTAAACTCTTTAATAGAATCATTTTTTCTGATCGAAACCAATAGTGAATCGGCTATTGTATTTATCTCCCTTGGGACCCATACCTGCAACGAATCTTTTTCAGGAACTTTTGTAGTTACAGAATTTATTGTTTCGTTAGTAGCAGCATTTTTTACGTCAATAACAGTGCCTTTTGAATTCCCCTCATAAGGGGCATAGTAGCGGTTTGATGACGCCTGTACAGGCTTTAACGCTTTATACTCCCCCTGTTGCATAAACAGGTTTAGTTCATAAAGCGTGTCATTAGGTACGGTTATAGGGTTTTCAAAAAAAGCTATTTTATCTGAAGCGGGATTAAATACATAATTACTACTCTTATCTTTTAGTGCAATAAGGTAATACTTGCCCTCTTTAAGGTTTTCCAGCCTGTAGTTAACCATACTGTCCAAAGTGTTGGTTACATAGCGCGGTTTTTCTGTGTAAATGGTAGAGTCGGTAAATGTTTCGGCTTCATACAGCATAACGGTAACAAAATCGTCGGTCTTTCTGCTGTAGGCATCTTTTATAGTTCCTCTAAGCTCCAACGAGTCAATATATGCCCCTGTTGAAAATACAAATTTAAATTGCGAATAAGGGTTGCCTTCATTATTATCAGTAATACTCTGCCCAAAGTTAAAGCTGTAGGTGGTCTCGGGCTGCAGGGTATCTTTTATCTGTATCTTTATAAACTTACTCGCGCCTGCCATAGGTGTAATTACCGGCTGTGTTTCCATAGGCGGAGAAATGATAAGCTGCCTGTTTACATCTTTAATTTTTATATACTCACTAAAGTCAATACGAATTTCGCTGCCTTTAAAATTAGTGGTCATGTTTTCAGGATAGCTCCTTACCAGTACAGGCGCAATAGTATCCTTTGGGCCGCCGGTAATATTACCTCTTTTAGCGCATCCTGTAAGCGATAATGCAATGAATGCTATGTATAGTAGAAATCTGTTCTTGAGCATACCATGTTCTTTAACAGCACAAAATAACAATTATATTTAGTGGAAATAAAATGTTTTTGTAAAATTTAGGTATGTGCATAAGCTATAGTTACTATACTTAGCTTAGAGTTGGGTATTTTAAGCAATGCTCTGCCGCAGGCCTCCAGTGTGGCACCTGTGGTAATAACATCATCTATAAGCAGGAAATGCTTGCCATGGTCGGCTTCTTTAAACAATGCTTCAAAGGAGCTTTGTGCAATTTCAGCCCTTGCAGAAAGCCCTTTCTTAGTCTGGGTATTTGTGTGAGATTCTTTTTTAAGTAAATCATTATTGTAGCTTATACCCAACCCGTATGCCAGGGCTTTACCAAATTCTTCTACCTGATTATAGCCACGCTGCCTGAGCCGTTTTTTATGCAGCGGTACAGGTATTACTTCAGTAACTGTTTTAATGGCTTCCACATCCTGAAGGTCCTCTGCATACCATTGCCCTGCTAATTTGCCAACTTCCTGCTGCCCGCGGTATTTAAGGTTATGTATAAGTTCCTGAACAATGCCTTCTTTATGAAAATACAATAACGAAGAAGCATGCTCCAGAGGCAGCCTACCGTAAAATTTATTAAATGTTTCGTTTTGGAGATTAAGGTGATGTTGTGTAAAAGGCATGTCGTGCCTGCAGGCGGTGCAAATAATTTCTTCGGTTTCGAGCAGGGTATTACTGCATCCCGAACAGATTTTGGGGTACAGCAGGTTAATTAAATTTTTGAGCATGGTGTGGTTAAGGCAAAATAATTTGGTATTTAGGCTAAAGATAGTAAAAGGGCATTTATATATACAATCCCTTTTTATATTTTTGCACCATGGCAAAACAGGAAGATATTTTTAAGAATGTAATTTCGCATGCAAAGGAATACGGATATATATTTCCGTCGAGCGAAATATATGATGGATTGAGCGCTGTATATGACTACGGTCAGAATGGTGCTGAACTAAAGAAAAACATCAGGGAATACTGGTGGAAATCAATGGTCCAGATGCATGAGAACATTGTAGGTATAGATGCCTCAATATTTATGCATCCTACCACATGGAAAGCGTCGGGGCACGTAGATGCTTTTAACGATCCGTTGATTGATAACAAGGATTCCAAAAAAAGATACAGGGCAGATGTTCTTATTGAAGATTATGCCGAGAAGCTTAACCAAAAAGCTCAAAAAGAAATAGACAAGGCAAAGGCGCGCTATGGCGACGCTTTTGATGAAGAAGAATTTAAAGCTACCAATGCACGTACAAAGGAGTATCTTGAAAAGAAAGATGCCATCCTTAAGCGTATGGCCCACAGCCTTGAAACAGAAAACCTTGCCGATGTAAAGGCACTTATCGAGGAGCTTGGCATTGCCGACCCTGATACAGGTTCCAAGAACTGGACAGAGGTAAGGCAGTTTAACCTCATGTTTGGTACTAAGCTGGGTGCTGAGGCTGCCAGTGCGATGGATCTATACCTGCGCCCGGAAACGGCACAGGGTATATTTGTTAACTTCCTTAATGTACAGAAAACCGGAAGAATGAAAATTCCTTTTGGTATTGCGCAAACCGGTAAGGCATTTCGTAACGAGATCGTGGCAAGGCAATTTATCTTTCGTATGAGAGAGTTTGAACAAATGGAGATGCAGTTCTTTGTTCGTCCGGGAGAGGAAATGAAATACTACGAGTATTGGAAAGATACAAGGCTAAAATGGCACAAATCGCTTGGGCTTGGTGAGGAAAACTACCGTTTTCATGACCACGAGAAACTGGCTCACTATGCTAACGCTGCTGCCGATATTGAGTTTAACTTCCCGTTTGGCTTTAAAGAACTGGAAGGCATCCACTCAAGAACCGACTTTGACCTTAAAGCGCATGAGCAGTTTTCGGGCAAAAAGCTTCAGTTTTTTGATACCGAGCTTAACCAAAACTATGTGCCTTATGTGGTGGAAACTTCTGTTGGTCTTGACAGGATGTTCCTTGCGGTATTCTCAAGTTCGTTAAAAGAAGAAACTCTTGAGGATGGCTCTACACGTACAGTCCTAAGCCTTCCGTCAGTATTAGCACCAACAAAAGCTGCGGTACTGCCATTGGTTAAGAAAGACGGACTACCAGATGTTGCGCGCGAAATAATTGAAGACCTTAAATGGGATTTTAATGTTTCGTATGACGAAAAGGATGCTGTAGGCCGCCGTTACAGGAGACAGGATGCCCTGGGTACTCCATTCTGTATTACGGTAGACCATCAAACACTAGAGGATAAAACGGTAACTATACGCCACCGTGATACCATGCAGCAGGACAGGGTGAAGATATCAGAACTAAGAGGTATCATCAACGAAGAGGTTTCAGTAAGAAACTGGCTGATGAAAATGAAATAACGAATGAAGCTGTCTGTTAAAGGCAGCTTTTTTTATTTAAAAGGTTAAGTGTATGAAAGCAATGATTTCCATTTTACTATTAGTTGTTTTTGGGTTAAATTCATATTCTCAAAAAGTTTTGGATACAGATGGGCTTAATAATACGGATAATGTTTTCTTATATGCATTAAAAGAGTATTGTAAAACGATAAGTCAATCTGCTAATAAAGTAGTCTATGTGGAAAAAAACTCCAATACACCTATAGGAGACAGCTGGCCGAAAAAAATTGAAGGGTTAAAAATAGAATATCTTTATACACAGAAAGAATATAAAAATGCACTAAAGAGTAACAATGGCAAAATCGCCGTAGTCGGCATACGTCCACTGAATTTTAAAGATGGTAATTTTTATGTATCTCTTATTACGTTTAGGGTAAGTTATAAAAAAAGGAAAATAAATTTTATTAATGGAGGAGGATGGAATATTTATTTTGATTATGATCCTGTGAAAAAGGGGCTTGTATATAAATCAAAGGAGAACTATGGCTGAATCAGAACGAAAGTCTCCTATCAGGCTTTTTATTATATATTTTCTGAAAATCTTAAAAATAGATCCTATAAACCACATTTGCCCCCTAAGCTTATATCCATATTAAAGCCTTTCTTGTTATTCCATTTACCTAAAGAAAATCCGTCGGCATAATCTTTTACAGTATAGTTATATGTGTTTAAATTAAACTCCTGTATAGGCTGTTTTTTAACACCCACTGAAAAAAAATCGTTATCCGAATATTCATTTGAATCCTGAAAATATAGATCTGCAAAACGGGTGAAGCCTGATGTTTTTGTATAATTTTTACTGCAGTCAAGCT
>CAMPIZ010000137.1 GCA_946886675.1 uncultured Flavobacterium sp. | reverse complement strand
GCAGAAGGGCAGCTTTTGTTTTTTAAAATTCAAATTTAAGCTGTACTGCTACTATTTTTTTATTCTCCCCTTTTTCACCTTTCTCATTGTTAAGATTGGCAAGGGATATTCCCAATAACCTTACTGAATCTTTAGGCTTTTCCTGATACAAAAGTTCTTTTACAGATTCCATTATAAGACTGCGGTCTGATATAAAATAGGGTAGCGTTTTACTTCGGGTTTGTACAGTAAAATCGCTGTACTTTATTTTAAGCGTAATTGTTTTTCCTGCCGTATTTTTTTTCTTTAGCCTGCGTTCAAGTTCTTTGGCAATATCATCAAGTTTTTCGAGCATAAAAACCTCTGAAACCAGGTTTTCAAAAAAAGTATGTTCAGTCCCTACAGATTTAGCGATCCTGTGCGGTTTTACCTCGCTGGTATGTATTCCTCTCACTACATTATAATAATATCCTCCTGCCTTACCAAAATGCTCTGTGAGATACTCTGCTGTTTTCTCTTTTAATTCCTTCCCTGTAAAAATTCCCAATTGGTACATTTTTTCTTCGGTAACTTTACCTACCCCATAAAACTTACCTATCGACAAGTTTTCCAGAAAATCCAGCACCTCATCCGGATTAACAGTTTTCTGCCCGTTAGGTTTATTATAATCACTGGCTACCTTAGCTATAAATTTATTGATAGAAATACCCGCCGAGGCAGTAAGTCCGGTCTCTTCAAAAATTCTTTTCCTTATTTCTTCGGCTATAAGTGTAGCGCTGGGATTTCCTTTTTTGTTATGGGTTACATCAAGATACGCCTCATCCAGCGATAACGGCTCTACCAGATCTGTATAATCATGAAAAATTTTACGTATCTGTTTAGACACTTCTGTATATTTTTCAAACTGGGGTTTTACAAAAATAAGTTCGGGGCATTTTTTTTTAGCCAGATATCCACTCATGGCACTACGTACACCAAATTTTCGTGCCTCATAACTTGCAGCAGCTACAACCCCCCTGCTTGAACCTCCACCCACAGCAATGGCTTTGCCACGCAGTTCCGGGTTATCCCGCTGCTCTACTGATGCATAAAAGGCATCCATATCTACATGGATAATTTTGCGTAAGGGAAAGTCCATACTATAAAATTAATGCTTATTTCCTTAAGCTTGGGAAAAAGAAAGAAGCAGGCTTGCGTTTAAAGTATTTCCAGATGGAGCTTATAACCGGGCGGACTTCAGAAATAGGAATGTTTCTTGATCGGAAGGCTAGGCCCATAGAAAGACTGAAACTTACAAGAAAGTTAATAAGCCCTATAACCCCAATACCAAAGATACCCCAGAAAAGCATTTCGTTAGAGACATTGTAATTAGCACCATATAATCCTAAAGCAAGGTTACCGCTGGCAAAGGTAATGTGCCTTATATCTATATTAAGCCCAAGAAACATCCCTATAGAGGCAGTGCTTCCCATAAAAACCCCAAACCAAAAGTTGGAAACAATACCGGCCCAGCGTTTCTCATACCATTGAGAAAGTTTTTTAGTTTTCACCCTCCCAAGGCTCATTTTTAAAAGCGGATGCTCCTGTATCCTGTAATATATATGTTCATGCTTGTCGCGGTTTGCTACGCTACCTGCTATAATACCTGAAAGAAACAGAAATACACCTGCTATAGCTGCATGCAGAATCGCCAGCGAATCAACCGGGCTAAGATCGTTTATCAGCTTAAACCATTTTGTAAGCGCAAGGTTATAATTAAATGCAATATCTATAAGCCAGATACCCAGCAAAGCTACAGGAAAAGCCACAACAACATTACCAACAAACGCAATAAACTGCGACCGGAATACCCTTGCAAAAAACTCGGCGAATGCACGGTGTTTTTCTGCCTCATCAACATCCTGGTTTTTACGCCCTGTTTCAAGTGCCCGTATAAGGGCAGACGCTGTCATGGCAGGCTGTTTTGTGGCAAGCGTAAAACCACACAGATATATACCTATAAATGCAAAGGCATAATTAAGGCTGTAAAAGAAAGCATAACCAAAAGCACTGTTATCCATCATAGAAAGGAAAATCTTCAATATACAGGCTATGGCAACTATAACACCGCCTCCGGCAGCTGTCCAGAACATTTTAAAATATTCATTCCGGTCTTTGGTTATATAATGTTCTCCTGTTTTGGCAGTATGCTGCGTTACCTCATAAGAAAGTAATTGAGTGCTTTCGCTTATCAGCTTTCTTACATTGGTTTTATCACAGTTATACTCAATAAGATCATACGAAAGCTTAATACTGTTTTTTCGGGCATCATCGCCATCCTCCAGTACCAGTAAAGGCAAAAGAGTGCTAAGGCGGTAAAGCTGCTGCCGTATCCTGAGCAGTCCCTGATTTACCCTTAATGATATACCATACTTTTCGCTGTTTTTAAATGCATTCTGCACATATTCTATACATTGCTTATGCAATATCATAAGCTGCTTATAACCAAGATCTTTAGGCTGTAGATAATTTTTCCTTTCTTCGAGCAGCTTTTCTGAAATTAATGCAAACTCTTTTTGAAATGCCAGGAAAGGGCTTTCAAGGTTTTCATATTCCGGAACCATTTTTATAACCTCACTTTCAAGCGCACGGCCAGCAATCCTGTGTATAATAACCTCTATGGCAAAAAGAAGCTCTGCAAGTGGGCTCTTTGGAGCAGTAGAAATATAAATGGAACTGAACTTTACCAGGTCAAAAAGGGATTCAATCTGCTCATAAGGTATTTTTCTTATCCACACAGGATCTGTCTTTACAAAGAAAACCTGGTTTAAAACATATTCCAGTGTATCTTTTTGAGGCTGATCGGGTATCAGTTTAGCAAACAGCCTTTTCTTTACTTCATAAAAGAAGTCGGCATCAGTAAGTATCCCTGCATCAGTAAGTATTTTGCTGAATTTTTTATTTTTAAGAATGCCCTTAAGGTATTTGGAAAAACCATTTGCATAATTTTCATTTTCCCTAAGCAGCTTTATCAAATCGCATATATCAACAGTTATAATTGCATCAGGATATTTGGGGCGAATAATATCTACCAGCTCTGCCAGCAATTCCACATCTTCTGCCTTGTACTCCCAAAGGTTATTTTCCTCAAAATTTAATTTGAAGAACTCTTCAAGTGTTGTTTTAGGTTTTGGCTTCCTGAATCTCATTGGCTAACGGGGCTGCTGTATATTTGTGTAAAAATACAAAGAGAGGCTTACATTTTCACTAACTTGCCAATAATTTTAGCATAGGATTATGATAGAAATTGAGCGAAAATTCCTTGTTTTGAACAACAGCTTTAAAGAGCAGGCCAACAGTAGTAAAAAAATAGTTCAGGGTTACCTGAATTCCAATCCCGAAAGAACTGTAAGGATACGTATTAAAGGGGATTCCGGTTATATTACCGTAAAAGGTAAAAGTAATGCATCAGGCACATCACGCCTGGAATGGGAAAAAGAAATAACACGTACAGATGCTGAAATGCTGTTGAAACTATGTGAAAAAGGCTCGATAGAAAAAATAAGGTATGAGGTGCCTTACGGAAACCATATTTTTGAAGTAGATGAGTTTTATGGTGAAAATGCCGGCCTTATTGTAGCAGAAATTGAGCTTGCTGACGAAAATGAAAGTTTTTTAAAACCCGAATGGCTTGGTAAAGAGGTTACCGGAGATGAAAGATACTACAATGCATACCTGAGCCTAAATCCTTATGCTGAATGGAGGAAATAGAAAATAAATTTGATGTAATAATTATAGGCGGCGGCCCCATAGGTATGGCTTGTGGTATTGCAGCAGGGAAAAAGGGCCTCAGTTATCTTATAATAGAAAAAGGCGCCCTGGTAAATAGTTTATATAACTATCCGTTGTATATGACCTTCTTTTCTACTGCCGAGAGGCTTGAAATAGGCAATATACCCTTTAGCTGTACGGCACCGAAACCCGGACGACAGGAAGCTCTTGAATATTACAGAAATATTCAGCGATACTTTAACCTGAATATAAAGCTTTATGAAAAGGCGGAAAACGTAAAAAAAGAAGGTGATACTTTTACTGTTGCTACTTCAAAAAATACCTATAAATCGAGTAATGTAATTATCGCCACAGGCTTTTATGATATACCAGTGTATATGGATGTTCCCGGTGAGCACTTACCTAAAGTAAGTCATTACTTTAAAGAAGCACATGAATATGCCTACAGGAAAATTATAGTTGTGGGCGCAAACAATTCATCTGTAGATGCTGCTTTAGAGTGCTGGCGTAAAGGCGCTGATGTAACTATGGTTATACGTAAAAATGAAATAAATTCCAGAGTTAAATATTGGGTTAAACCCGACATTGAGAACAGAATAGCCGAAGGCAGTATCAAGGCCTACTTTAACTCGTGTATAACTGAAATCACTGAAGACAGTGTAGATATAAGTACTCCTGACGGACCAATTACGCTTAAAAATGATTTTGTTCTTGCACTAACGGGTTACAGGCCAGACATTGATTTCCTTAAAAGTATCGGTATACATATATCTGAGGATATAAACTGCATACCGCAATATAACCCCGATACTATGGAGACCAATATTAAAGGTTTATACCTGGCAGGTGTTGTATGCGGAGGTATGGAAACCCACAAGTGGTTTATTGAGAATTCCCGTATACATGCCGATATGATAATAAACAATATAACATCAAATTAAAATAGCCTTAGCTGTTCACCTTTTGTACCATCAAACAAATGTGTTGCCAAAGGTTTCATTTCTTTATCATTAAAATATTTCAGGCGTGCAATTTTAAATGTATTGTGTATCATTTCTGCCATATTCCCCTCGCCTATTTTGCGCCTGGCAACACTTTTTTCTCCCAGTTTACCACCATGCAGGCTCGCTATCTGGTTTAATACTTTTTCTTTCCTTTCCGGGTAATGCTCTTCCAGCCATTCTATAAATACAGGCTCAACAGTATCGTTTAGCCTAACCAGTGTGTAGCCAAAACCTAAAGCTCCTTTTTCTGCAACAGTTTTGACAATAGGTAGTATTTCCATGGTATTTAATCCCGGTATCATAGGAGCGATCATAACATGTGTGGGTATTCCGCTTTGGGAAATGGTTTCCAGTGCCTGCAATTTTGTTTTTGCCGAGGATGTACGCGGTTCCAGTCTTCGCCTTAGATCTTCATTTATAGTAGGAATACTAAACGAAACTGTTACTAAATTTTTCTCCGCAAGTTTGGTTAAAATATCAAGGTCCCGGGTTACAAGTGCATTTTTTGTAAGTATGCTAACCGGATGCCTGTAATCAAGGCATACTTGTAGAAGGCTACGGGTTATCTGCAGTTTTCGTTCTACAGGCTGATAACAATCTGTATTACCGGACAACATTATCGTTTCAGGTTTGTATCCACGTTTTTGAAAGAATTTTTCCAACAGTTCAGGAGCATTTTTCTTGGCCAGTATCATTCTTTCAAAATCCACTCCTGCACTATACCCCCAGTATTCATGTGTAGGCCTCGCATAGCAGTAAGCACAACCATGTTCGCATCCCTGGTAAGGATTCATGGAGTATGCCATGGAAAGATCCGGACTTTTTACAGGGTTTACAAT
>CAMPIZ010000136.1 GCA_946886675.1 uncultured Flavobacterium sp. | reverse complement strand
CAATTTACAGACTTTATACTGTAAAAATACATTTTTTAATTTACTTGAAGGCTGGCTTAGTCAAAGCTTTTATTTGAAGTTTATTTAAAAAATGTGTGAATATTCTGTTCTTTTTAAATTATTTTAATTGGTTTATTTATTTTTTAAATTATACATTTGCCTTCAGTGTAAAAATAAAAGTATCATTATTTTTAGTGAACAGTACATTAATAAATATCATCAAATACTACTTTGCAGGCTTCTTTACAGTCTGCAAAAATGCATTCTATCCGGCCGGTTTATTACAAACCGCACCTTACAAAAGTTTACATATAAAGACAGGATTAGCTTATTTGTCAGGCAGTGTATTCTTTTCGGGCTTATTGATATTCAAAAATAATTTATACCATTTAAGCCAGATTAATCAACCCCCGCCCTTAAAAATTACCACAATTAATGGAGAATGTAATACTTATTTTTATCTGCCTCATCCTTGGTGTTGGCCTGCAAAAACTTAAAGTGTTTCCGGTTAATGCCCCTGCTACTTTAAATCAGTTTGTAATTTATATTTCGCTACCGGCGCTTACACTATATTTTATCCCCAAAATAGAAATATCCCATGCGCTGCTTTTTCCACTATTCACGTCATGGATAGGATTTACACTGGCATATATTTTTTTTACATCATTAAGAAAATGGCTTGGCTGGTCTAAAAAACTCACAGGCTGCCTAATACTTACAGGTGGACTGGGTAATACTGCCTTTATAGGTTTTCCGGTAGTAGAAGCGCTTTTTGGGAAGGCCGGGCTTAAAACAGCTATAGTGCTTGACCAGGCAGGTACATTTGTAGTAATGGCAACCCTAGGTATATTGGTAGCAGCTACACATTCTGACACTATGAGGATAACAGGCGTGCAGGATATTTTCAGGAGGGTATTTACATTTCCCCCTTTCCTGGCTTTTCTTATAGCTTCGGGTATGAATCTGGCCGGGTTTGATTTTACCGAGGATATACAAAATGTGGTAATGGCTATATGCCGTACTACCGCACCCCTTGCACTTGTTGCCGTGGGCATGCAGCTTAAGATAGACCGCAAAAGCAAATACTGGAACCATCTTTCAATAGGGTTGTTTTTTAAACTGGTTTTAATGCCGGCTTTTATATTTACGCTTTATAAAGTAATATTAGGTGGCAAGGGGCTTGAAACCAGTGTTTCTATTATAGAGGCTTCAATGGGGCCTATGGTTACTGCGGCAGTTCTGGCATCTGCATACGGATTAAAGCCAAAACTGGCAAGCATGATGATTGGGGTAGGAATCCCTCTTTCTTTTCTAACGCTTGATTTTTGGTACTGGCTTTTAATCCTCTAACTGTTATAATTTTAACACTGTAATACAATGATGTTGTATTTTTATTTTGTGTGAATAGTTTTGTAAGATTTTAGTAAGTTTATGCTATCCAACTAAACACTCAAATATGAATACATTTAAGCACATAGCCGGTTTTATAATGCACAATGTGCGTTTGGCCGGGGAGCTGGCAAATATATTACTTGCCGGTCTTTATGAAAATCCCCCCACTAAGCATGCCGTAGTGTTAGTTACTAATGATAAACGTTCAACTCCCCACAATGTAAAAATTAATTCCCCGCACAAATTTTAAAAAAGGAATTTAACTATGTGGATTTTTGACACAACAAGAGACAAGAAACTGTATAATTTTATACTGTTCCTTGTAAGAATAACTATAGCCTGTTTTATGCTTACGCATGGGCTGAAAAAATTAGATCTTTTACTTTCTGATGATCCGGTACAGTTTGCCGATCCTTTTGGGGTTGGGTCTGTTGCTACCTTGATATTAGTGATTTTTGCCGAAGTAGTTTGTTCGGCACTGCTTATTATAGGGTTAGCCACAAGGCTTGTTGTATTGCCGCTTATTGTTACCATGGCTGTGGCTGTTTTTATGATTCATAAAACAGATGGCTTTGAAAGACAGGAACTAGGAAGCATTTACCTTTTGGTATATGTATTCTTATTAGTTACAGGCAGTGGCAAATACTCACTGGATTACCTTATTTGCAGGAAAAGAAGGAAGATGTTTTATTAGTACTTTTATATTTTTTTGTCGGCTATTTATGGTACTTTTGGTATAAACAATACTATTTACTATGATTGCCGGTTCTATTACACAGGAAATGATTGCTGAACTTGAAACTATAGTTGGGCAGTCATTTCTTTTTTTAGATAAAGACACTTTAAACCATTATGGGCATGATGAAACTGAAGATTTGGTATATCCGCCTTCGGTTGTTTTAAAGCCCGGTACTCCACGGGAGATTTCTCAGATTATGCATGTGGCCAATCGTTATAACGTGCCTGTAGTTCCTATTGGAGGACGTACAGGGCTAAGCGGTGGAGCCCTTAGCATACATAATGGCATAGGGCTCTCTATGGAACGTTTCAATGCTATAGAAATTGATGAAAAAAACCTGCAGGCAATAGTAGGCCCGGCTGTAGTTACACAGGTTTTCAGGGAAGCGGTTAAAGCAAAAGGATTATTTTATCCACCGGATCCCAGCAGCCAGGGAAGTTGTACTATAGGAGGTAATGTAGCCGAAAATGCAGGAGGTGCCCGCGCAGTAAAGTATGGCGTTACAAAAGACTATGTGCTGAATCTTGAAGTTGTTTTACCAAATGGAGAAATTATATGGACAGGTGCCAATACATTAAAGAACTCTACGGGATATAATCTTACCCAGCTAATGGTAGGGAGTGAAGGTACTTTGGGTATAATTACAAAGATAACAATGAAGCTGCTTCCTGATACGTCACACAATGTGCTTATGCTGGTACCATTCTTTAAATCGGTACAGGCATGTGAAGCCGTGGCGCAGATTTTCCGCGCCGGGATAGTGCCAAGTGCACTGGAGTTTATGGAACGTGATGCCATAGACTGGACTTTAAAATATGTTGACGGAGTAAGCCTGGATATAAAAGATGAGGTTGAAGCTCATTTACTTATTGAAGTAGACGGTAATTACCCTGACGTACTTTTTTCTGAAGCGGAAAAGATAATGGGGGTGCTGGAGCAGTTTGATATTGACGAAATACTGTTTGCAGATACAGAAGATCAGAAAAATGCATTATGGAAGCTGCGCAGGGCAGTGGGAGAGGCCGTAAAATCTAACTCGGTATATAAAGAGGAAGATACTGTAGTACCAAGATATGAATTGCCAACTCTTTTAGCAGGTATTAAAACTATAGGTAATAAGTACGGCTTTCAGTCGGTTTGTTATGGCCACGCAGGCGACGGCAACCTGCATGTGAATATTATTAAGGGAGATATGACTGATGATAACTGGAAAACTGAAGTACCTAAAGGAATACGTGAGATTTTTGAGCTTACGGTATCGCTTAAAGGAACACTATCCGGAGAGCATGGCATTGGATATGTGCAGAAAAACTATATGGACATAGCCTTTAATGATACACAGCTCCAGCTGATGAAAGGTATTAAGAAGCTTTTTGACCCTAATAATATTTTAAACCCGGGTAAAGTACTGCCTGATAACCTGTAATTATTTTTTACCCAATAGTTTTCCGGCTATTTTTGCGATGGATAGCCCCTGTACTATAATTGAAAATACTACCACAAAGTAGGTTATCGCTATAATATCGTCTTTATAGGGCACATTATCTATTGATAGGGCTAGTGCTATAGATACACCGCCTCTCAGCCCTCCCCATACCAGTATTTTAATAGTGTTGCTGTTAAATTTTTTTTTAAAGGGAATTATAAATGTTGGCAGCCATATAGAAACATACCTTGCTAATAAAACTATTATTACACAGGCAAGGCCGGGTATCCAGTAATTATTAATATCCGTTACCATAAGCAGGTTAAAACCTATAAACAGGAATAATACTGCGTTAAGGATTTCATCATTCAGCTCCCAAAATTTATCAAGGTAATCTTTAGTCGTAGAAGACATAACTGATGTCTTTTTAAAATTACCAATTATAAGCCCGGCAAAAACCATGGTAAGCGGTCCTGATATATGCAGTGCTGAAGCTATTAAATATCCGCCCATAACTACAGCGAGTGTTATTAATACCGATACTTTATAATCATCTATTTTCCGAATTGCTTTTGCAGCTACTATCCCTAATAGTACACCTAAAAGAAAACCGCCTCCGGCCTCTCTTATAAAAAGCCAGGCTACATTTAAAACTGTAGGTGTATATTCGTTATCCTGGGCAATGTTAAGGATAACTGCAAAGGCTACAATGGCCATACCATCATTAAAAAGGGATTCCCCTGCAATTTTTGTTTCCAGCGATTTACGCACTTTAACTTCCTTGAGTATACTTAATACAGCCACAGGGTCTGTAGGTGAGATAAGCGCCCCAAAAAGCAGACAGTATATGTAAGGCATGCCTAAGTGTAAAACAGGAAGCAGATAATATAAAAATGTACCCACCACAAAAGTGGATATTACCACGCTTACAGTAGAAAACACTATAATAGGCAGTCGCTGTTCTTTCAGATCCTTAAGATTGATATGGATAGCACCCGCAAAAAGCATAAAATTAAGCATGGCCCCCATAAGCAATTCGGTAAAATCGAAGCGGGATATAAGTGATGAGATACGGTTTAGCGTGGTTGGAAAAACATTACCAAAAACCACCAGGAATATGGAGACCGCCATTGCAATTACCATAATACCTATAGTAGAAGGAAGCTTAAGGAATCTTACATTAAAATAAGCAAAAAAAGATGCTAATACTATTAGTACAGAAAGCGAATAGTATAATTCCATAGGCGTGTATAAAGCGTAAAGGGTAAAACTGTGAGTTTTCCAAAAATAGTAAAAACTGATCACTTTTCCTATTGTGTAAATTGAAAACGCCCCTTTTAAAAGGGGCGTTTTCAACAAAACAGGCTATTGGTTTATAACCCTAATTGTTTCCTTATTTCTTCGTTGAACATTTTCGCCATCAATTCATTTTTAGTTTTGTTGGTAAACATCCACACATTATTGGTGTATTTATCTGAAGCGGCAATTAGCTCAGATTGTTTAAAAATTGTAAACGAATTTTCCTTAGCATCAAAAGTTACGTTGTCAGTCTTCATGCCTTCCTTAAAAAGGCTTATGGTATATTGTATCACATCTTCTTCCATAGCCTCATTAAAAATCATTTTCATTTTAAAGTCATGTTTGATCAAAGCATAATAGCCACCTTCAATCTTTTTAATTTCTCCAAAAATAAAGTTAGGCGGAGTGTCCATTATTATCATTTTATACTGTTCGTTACCATTAAGCATACTTTGCATGCCTTCTACAGCTTTATCTCTGGGAACAATTTCGAACAGCCTGGGGTATGTGTAATCCATTATTAATGTTTCAAACTCACCATTAACGGTTATTTCATACATTTCCCAGGCTCTTTCTTCCATAGATTTTTTATCCTGCGAAAATCCTGAAAAAGTTATCAGTAATAACGTAAAGGCAAATAGGTGTTTTTTCATTTTCATTAGATTTTAGATAAATAGATTGTTTTATTATTTTAAGGAGTGAACTGTAATGAAAAATCCCGCTTTTGGCGGGATTTTTATTATATAAATTACTCATTAACTATTACCC
>CAMPIZ010000135.1 GCA_946886675.1 uncultured Flavobacterium sp. | reverse complement strand
ATCTCCCTCAATACCTGCTGTTTATGAAGACAAGCATTATTCTAATCACAACTTCATAATAGATTCACTAAACCAGATATATTATTTTTATCAGCCAGAAGCATATCCATCAATCGGTTGTGGCTATGGTTTAGACTTAGGCCCGTTTCCCGCACCATTTATTAAGCTTTACCCTGAGGATATTATTAATTTATCAGGCTATGATTTCGAAAGCTTTTTTAAATCCAGGGTTATTGATTCTATTAAACCTGACGAACGTATGGTTATATTTATAGGCTCGCAAAAAGATTCGTTTCAATCTTCAGAAATAGATAAATTATTTCGCATTTTTAACCATGATTATGAAAACAGATATATTGACTGCCGTAGAACTACAGAACAGGAAAACATAGTATTGCAGCATAAAAAAAGTGGTAAACCATATAACCCTGAATTAATAAAATGGGATAGCACAAAAACAAACTTTAAAAATAAAGCGAATTAAAAAATCCCGGCATTGCCGGGATTTGTAATACTTATTCAAAAGTAATTTTATCTGTCTTTGTCACTGTGGCAATGCAGTATGGCTGTGTAAGTGCCATTGTTACATTTTCCCCGGGTTTTGGTTTTGTGGTTTTAATTTTTACAGTAGCTGTGTTCCCTTCAAACTTTACGCTTTCAATACCAATGCTGTAGCCACCGTTAGATTTTTGTCCTAAAAAAAGAGCTACCACATTATAAGTATCAAAATCAACATCGGGTGCAGCCTCAAGGTTTAATCCCTTGTATAGGTCATCAAGCTCCTCCTGAGACTTTACAATTTCCTGTGAAGCTGTTTCGCGGCCTCCGTAGCTACCTTCTGCCAGTATTTTATAATGATTGTTATACTCTCCTGATTTTCCTGAGGCGCCGTTTTTGCCGTCTTCCCCTTTTTTGTTCATGGCACAACCTGCCAATACAATAATTAAAGATAAAAATGCCAGTTTTTTCATGATTTTATTTTTAATGCTTTTTTATATAGCTTTTCATATAAAGGTACGATATTTTGTATATCAAATTCCTGTGCTACCTTAAGGGCATTATTTTTAAACTGAAGCAGCACTTTATCGTCGCTAAGTATAGAAATTGCCCTTTCAGACATTGTTTTTATATCTCCAACATCTGCCATATAGCCTGAATAGCCTTCCCTGTTTACTTCAGGAAGACCACCGGTATTGCTCGATATAACGGGAACACCATTTGCCATTGCCTCAAGAGCAGCAAGTCCAAAGCTTTCAGTTTCTGATGGAAGCAGGAATAAATCGGTAAAGCAAAGTATTTCGTTAATCTCGCTACTGTTGCCAAAGAAGATTACCTTATCTGACAACCCAAGCTCG
Source organism: uncultured Flavobacterium sp. (assembly GCA_946886675.1). The sequence goes on along the minus strand of CAMPIZ010000135.1, from coordinate 4,271 downwards.
TCACAAAGCTTTTCAGCCGGTTCTTTTTCAGGTCCATCACCCACAAGCATTAGCTTAGCAGGCATAACCTTTTGTATTTCATTAAAAATCTTAATTACATCCGGTATACGCTTTACCTTGCGGAAGTTACTTATATGGGTTATTATCTTTTGGGTTTCGGTAGCCATCATAGAGCGGTGGCATGGGGAGTTTTCTTCAATACGCTTCTTATCTACCTCTATAAAGTTAGGAATAACTTCTATTTCCCTTTTAATGTCAAAAAGCCTGTAAGTTTCATCTTTTAACGCCTGCGATACCGATGTTACCACATCACTATGGTTAATGCTAAAACTTACAGCAGGCTTATAAAACGGGTGATTACCTACAAGGGTTATATCTGTACCATGCAGTGTGGTTACCATAGGTATTTTTATACCCTGCTCCTTGAGCATTTTTTTAGCCATATAGCCCGCATAAGCGTGCGGTATTGCATAATGTACATGCAGCAGATCAATCTTATGGAGCTTCACCATGTCTACCAGCTTGCTGGAAAGTGCCAGTTCATACGGCTGGTAGTGGAAAAGCGGATATTCCGGTACGTGTACTTCGTGATAATGTAAATTTGGGTTTAATAAGGCGAGGCGTACAGGCTGGCTATAGGTAATAAAATGTATTTCGTGCCCCCTGCGTGCCAGTTCCAATCCCAGCTCGGTAGCAACAACACCACTACCGCCAAAGGTTGGATAACAAACTATTGCAATTTTCATAAAAGACTTACTAATGAAGAACGAATTTAAATAAAAAAAACGGGGCACCCCGTTTTTATTCTGAATTTAACGTAATAATTACCTTATAAATTATTTCTTCTTAAAAGCTTTTTCATATGTTTCAATCCACTGTTCAGGAGTAACTTTTGAAACCAGTTCGCTGATAAGCTCATAAGGTATATTTTCCGGTTTTTTAAACCTTATGCAGCTTTTACCCATATCCAGTTTAGTTTTTACATGTTTAGGGTATTCTCCCACAAACCAATCCAGAAGTTCTTTATTAGCATATACTCCCATATGGTAGAACGCAATAAAATTCTTTTGTGAGGCAATACCTAAAAATGGCAGCGGCTGCTTTGGGTCACAATGATATCCGGCAGGATACATACTGTGTGGCACTGCCCAGCCCATCATACCATAACTTACTCCTTCCTGAAATCCTGCAGGAAGATTTTTATTAATGGTATCCCTCAGTTTTTGCATTGCTTCCCTTCTTTCCTCGGGGATAGCTTCCATATATTCATCCGGTGTATTTACATGGTACTGCATCTTTTTTCTTTTTATGCTATATTATTTAATTATAGACTCCTGAATAACCCTCTGGATATCTTCTCTTATATTTTCTTTAGAAAGCTTGTTTTCACCGGCTTCAGGATACGTTCTGTTAGACAGGAAAACATATACTATGCCTGTGGCAGGGTCGGCCCATGCCATCGTTCCGGTAAAGCCTGTATGCCCAAAGCTAGATTTTGATACACAGTCACAAGTAGGCCCCGGATTTTCAATTTGGGGTTTATCCAGCCCCAGCCCTCTCCTGTTACCATCCTTACATTCATAACAGGTATTAAAGGTATCAAATGTCTGCTGGCTAAAATATTGTTTCCCGCCATATTTACCTCCGTTAAGGTACATCTGCATTATTTTGGCAACATCTACAGCATTAGAAAAAAGTCCTGCATGGCCTGCAACGCCATCCTGCATTGCTGCTGCCATATCGTGAACATATCCCTGCACAGTCTGGTAACGATAGTAGTTATCAACTTCCGTAGGCGGAATAATACACATATCCCACTTTCTTAACGGGTTGTATGAAGTATGCGAAGCCCCTAATGGTTTATAGAAAGCCTCATTACTCAATACATCCAGCGGCATGCCTTTTATCCTTTCAAGGTATTCCTTAAGCAGTATAAATGTAAAATCACTGTACCTGTATTGTTTTTTAGGCAGTAGCTTGCTTTCAGCTATACGTTTTATAATAGTATCCGGATAATCCTTTCTCAGGTATAAAAGTTCTGCAACCTGATTAGGAAATTCAGGACTGTAAAAGTTTTGATAATATAATGAATCAGGATGCCTTGTAGCGTCAAGCGTTTCCTGGTAAAATGGCATCCACGGCTGAAATCTTGCCTGATGCAGCAGCATATCCTTTAATGTGATGTTCTTTTTGTCCGTACCTTTAAACTCAGTCAACAGATCACCAAGCTTAGCATCCAGTTTTAATTTACCCTGATCATACAGCTGCATTACATTTGGCAGGGTTGAAAGTATCTTGGTAAGTGATGCTACGTCATATATATCAGTATTCCTAACCGGTGTTTCATTATCATAGGTATGATAGCCAAATGATTTTTGATATACAATTTTTCCATGCCTCGCAACAAGCACCTGTAGTCCCGGGGTCATTTTTTCATTAATGGCTTTTTGAGCCAGTATGTCTATCTGGGTAAGCTTAGCAGGGTCCATACCTGCGTTGCCCGGTGTTGTAAATCCAAGCCTGTCTACCGTTTCAGTATTAACACCTGTATTCACAGTAAAAGCATCATTTATAGAAACCGGAAGCCTGCCTGTGGCTCCCACGGCGCCAAATATCACTTCGGCAGCAACAGTGTGCGCTATACTATTATTCTGGTACGCCAGTACTACACTTTCTATATTGGTAAAATCTTTTATTTGCATAAGCGCATAAGGCTTTACAAATGCAGTAAGAATTACCCTTTTTTCTTTTGCCAGGGTATCTATCCAGTCGAGTTCGGCTTGTGAGAAATTATGATTCTTCCATGCGCCGTCTGCCTTATGGTACCCAATAATTACTGTGGAATAATCTTTAAGGCTTTCTTTATATAACGGTAAGCTTTCCTCGCTTACTTCGGTAACATCGGCATAGCTTTGCAGCATTTCAAGAAAACCGCTGCCGTCCGCGTCACCTAGTTTAACATAAGCAATTTGTTCACTCTGGATATCTTTTAGAGGTACTGCCTGTGCATCATTTTTAATTACTGTAACAGCACTTTCATACAACTTATAATTAAGGTCGTCATATACAGCTTCATTAAGGTCTGAATAGAGATGGAATAAATCTATTGGCTCATAATCATTAAGGCCTGTTCTGTATTTATAAGCCAGTATCTTTTTTACGGAATAAGCAAGTCTATCTTCCGTCAATACGTTATTGGCATAAGCTTCTTTAAACTTATCTATTGCAACAGGAACATTTTCTGCGAATAGGAGTATATCATTTCCTGCCAAAAATGCTTCAAGGTCTATCTCCCCGGGCTGCATAAAACTGCTGGCCGCTTTCATATTTAAGGCATCTGTGAAAATAAGCCCTTCAAAGCCCATTTTTTTCTGTACAATATTGGTAACAACATTGTATGATATAGAAGTAGGATAATTTTCTGTAGGCTCCATACTTGGCACATTAAGGTGTGCAATCATTATACTGGCAAGGCCTTCCTTAAAAAGTTCTTTATAAGGATATAGCTCCAGGTTTTCGAGCCTTTGAATTGTAAATGGTAGGTAAGGCAATGAATAATGTGAATCTGCTGCAGTATCTCCATGCCCCGGAAAGTGTTTACCCGTAGCATATATTCCCTGGCTTTGTATTCCCTTCATAAGCGCTAATGCTCTTTCGGTAACATTTTTTTTGTCCTCGCCAAAAGATCGGTTGCCAATAATTGGGTTTTGCGGATTTACGTTTACATCCAGTACAGGGGCAAAGTTAAAGTGTATGCCCATTCTTTTTGCCTGAATAGCCATTTGCTCACCCATAGTTTCGAGGAGTTGCATATCCTGTACCGCACCCAATGTCATGTTCCAGGGATATCGGTAAGTAGAATCCAGCCTCATACTTAGGCCCCATTCTGCATCTATACCAATAAATAATGGTGTTTTGGCTTCCGCCTGATAGCGGTTTGTAAGTTTGGCCTGCCTTACAGGGCCTCCCTGAAAAAATATAAGCCCGCCAACTTTATAGTCTTTTACCAGTTTCTCAACTTCCTGAATATGCGCAGCATCTTTATTTGAGTATGCCGCCACCATAAACAATTGTCCTACCCTTTCTTCAAAGCTTAACGAATTATATACACTGTCTGCCCATTTCCTTTCGGCCTCAGTTTTATAATCGTTAAAAATTTTTGCCTGCTGCGCTGTGGCAGCCTGCATAAATAAAAGAAAAAGTATTGCAAAAAACCTCATTAATATCCTTTTTTAAAAATAACAAAATCATCATTGTACAAGGTATAATGA
>CAMPIZ010000134.1 GCA_946886675.1 uncultured Flavobacterium sp. | reverse complement strand
ACGGTAGCTGATATTCAGGTGAATGAATCCGGGGTAACCTGGTATGATGCCGCAAACGGAGGTACTGTTGTAGCTGATAATACACCGCTTACAGATGATTCAACATATTACGCATCGCTTACCGATGCGGCCTCAGGCTGTGAAAGTTCTGTGAGGCTTGCAGTTACAGTAAATATTGATGATGCGGCTACACCAACTACTACAGATGCCACTCAGGATTTCTGTGCAGTGGATATGCCAACGGTAGCCGATATTCAGGTAAATGAAACTGGGGTAATTTGGTATGATGCCGCAACTGGAGGTACTGTTGTTACTGAAACCACAATGCTTACAGATGGTTCAATTTATTATGCATCGCTTACTGATGCAGTTTCAGGTTGTGAAAGTTCTGTAAGGCTTGCTGTTACAATAAATATTGATGATGCGCCTACACCAACTACTACAGATACCACGCAGGATTTTTGTACAGTGGATATGCCAACGGTGGCTGATATTCAGGTAAATGAATCTGGAGTAACCTGGTATGATGCTGCAACCGGAGGTACTGTGGTAGCTGATAATACATCTCTTGTAAATGGTACAACATACTATGCATCGCTTACCGATGCAGCTTCAGGCTGTGAAAGCTCTGTAAGATTGGCAGTTACCATAAGTGTAGGAGATGTACCTACACCAACCACAACAGATGCCACTCAGGATTTCTGCGCGGTTGATATTCCAACAGTGGCCGATATTCAGGTAAATGAAACAGGTGTAATTTGGTATGATGCTGCTACAGGAGGTACTCAGGTTCCTGATGTAACAGCTCTAACAGATGGCACAACATATTATGCTTCCATAATGAACGGAAACTGCGAAAGCAATACCAGGCTTGCAGTTACTGTTACAGTTAATGAAGGTATGACACCTACAACATCAGATGATACACAAACATTCTGTGTTGCAGATAACCCAACTATAGAAGATATTCAGATTAACGAATCCGGAGTAGTGTATTATACTGCCGATACGGGTGGTACTGTTGTCACTGCAGGAACTCCGTTAGTTGATAACATGGTATACTATGCTTCTTATACAGATCCGGTTACCGGCTGCGAAAGCTTTGTAAGGCTTGCAATAACCGTTAACCTTAGCAACGGTACTACACCTACTACAAATAACGCTACACAAACGTTCTGTTCTGTGGATATGCCTACAGTAGCCGATATACAGGTTAATGAAACAGGGGTAGTTTGGTACGCAACTGCCACAGGTGGCTCGCCAATACAGGACACAGCCTCGCTGGTAAACGGAATGATTTACTATGGAAGTCTTACCGATGCTGATGGCTGTGCAAGTGCAGTAAGGCTGGAAGTAACTGTTACAATCGAAAACGGCGCGACACCTACTACTACCGACGCTACTCAGGATTTCTGCGCAGTAGATATGCCAATAGTAGCTGACATACAGGTAAATGAACCAAATATTACATGGTACGATTCTCCTTCAGATGGTAATGTGGTTAACGCGGGTACGGCCCTTGTATCAGGCACAACATATTATGCCTCGCTACAAACCCCATCTGGCTGTGAGAGCGCGGTAAGGCTGGCAGTAACTGTAACAGTGAATGAAGGTATTAAAGCTACAACCAACGATGATATGCAGGATTTCTGCGCGGTTGATATGCCTACAGTTTCAGATATACAGGTTAACCAGGCGGAAATATTATTCTACAGCACGCCAACAGGAGGTAATCCGCTGGCAGCAGATACCCCGCTTGTAGATGGTGCCTCTTATTATGTTACTTATATAGATCCTGTAACGGGCTGTGAAAGCTTCGAAAGGCTGGAAATAGGAGTAAATGTTAATAATGGTATTACACCTACCATACCAGATACCACTCAGGATTTCTGTGCAGCAGATAATCCTACTGTGGCAGATATACAGGTAAACCAATCCGGTGTTATATGGTATGATACCCCTACAGGAGGTACGCCATTGGCGGACGACGAACCGCTTACAGACGGGGCTACTTACTATGCATCTATTATAAATGCGGGTTGTGAGAGCCTTGTAAGACTGGCGGTAACGGTTAATATATTTGGAACCGGCGAAGCTACTATTACCGGGGGAGGTACAGAAACCTGCTTTGGAGTAGAAGTAACATATACTACAGAAGCCGGAAATACAGATTATGTATGGACAGTTACAGGAGGAGATATAGTTGCAGGCGGTACTGCTACAGATAATACTGTAACAGTTGTTTGGAATACAATAGGGACAGGAAATATTACTGTTTCCTATACCGATGCAAACGGCTGCGCGTCTACAACAGAAGCTTCGCTTGATGTAAACATAACAAGCTGTGCAGATATTACTATTAGTAAAACAGTTAACAATTTTAATCCGCTTATTGGTGAAAATGTTATTTTTACAATCACCGTTACAAATTCGGGAGAAAGTGTCTTTACAGATGTTATAGTCCTTGAGCAGATTCCGGATGGATATGAATTTGTTAATGTACAGCTTACACACGGTAGTTTTAATGAAATAAGCAGTATATGGACAATACCTGTGTTGCAGCCGGGAGAATCGGCGGTAATGCAGCTTGTTACTCAGGTGCTTTTTGGAGGCGGATATACAAATGTAGTTACTGTACAAACTTCATCTCCTTTAGACAGGAATTCTGCCAATAATGAAGCTTCAGCTTCGGTTGAACCTTCCTGCTTAACTGTGTACAATGAGTTTACGCCAAATGGCGATGGTATTAACGACACATTCAGGATAGACTGTATAGAGTTTTACCCGGACAACACGCTGGAAGTATATAACAGATACGGTTCCGCCGTATTTAAAACTTCTGGTTATGCCAACGATTGGGACGGTACTGCAAATGTTGACGGTGTGGTTAAGAGGAATGAGAAACTTCCTGTTGGGACCTACTATTATGTTCTTGAGGTTGAAGGTGAAGTAAAAACAGGCTGGCTGTATATAATGAGATAATAATGGTTTATAAGGCAGCAGCCCGGCTGCTGCCTTAAACTATCAATTAATAAAATATGTTTTAGTATGAAAATAGATTCAACATTTCTAAAAAAATACTTCCTTATTGCATTTGTTTTTGCAGCAATTTCTGCAACAGCACAGCAGGAAGCTCAATATACCCAGTATATGTATAATGCACTCACTGTAAATCCGGGCTATACGGGTACCGTTGGCCATCTTGAAGGCGTGCTACAGCACCGCTCGCAATGGGTAGGTATAGATGGGGCTCCAACAACGCAGGCATTTACCTTACACTCGCCTGTTTTTAATGAGCGTGTGGGCCTGGGGCTTAGTGTAGTTAATGATAAGCTGGGTCCTTCCCAGGAGTTTTTTGCAAATGCTAACTTTTCTTATATAATACCTGTAGGATATGAATCCAATATATCATTCGGGCTTAAAGCCGGTGTTAGGGTGTTGGATATAGACTGGTCTAAAGGTATTTACTATCAGAATAACGATCCATTGCTCAATACAAATATTAATAACAGAACCACACCTACAGTTGGAGCCGGGATTTATTATTACACCGACAGGATGTATGCCGGTATTTCTGTGCCGAGTTTTATAAGATCTGATTATTATGATGATGTGCAGGAATCTACTGTTTCAGACAGGCTTCATTATTATGTTATGGGAGGCTATGTATTTGATATTTCTGATAATTTAAAATTTAAGCCTGCCGTTCTTGGTAAAATAGTATCAGGAGCTCCGGTAACTGTAGATGTTTCTGCCAATTTTTTACTATATGAAAAGCTTACGCTGGGAGCATCTTACAGATGGGACGACTCTGTAAGTGCACTTGCAGGATTTCAGATAACAAGAGGGATATTTGCGGGTTACTCTTATGACTATACGGTAACAGAGTTTAATAAATACAACGATGGTTCACATGAGGTTATCCTTAGATTTGAACTGCTGCCAAAAAACAAACGTGTTAAATCCCCAAGATTTTTCTAAAAATTAAGACTATGAAGAAAATATTATTTTTATTCAGCTTACTACTTTGCGTAACATCAGGCCTGGCACAGCAGCGACAGCTTAAGAAAGCCGACAGGCTTTTTGCCGACTTTGCTTATGTTGATGCAGCTAAAGCTTATGAAGAATATCTTGCGGAAGAACCCAATCCCGGTACTGAAACCATAACCAGGGTAGCAGATTCTTATTATTATACAGGCAATCATGGCAGTGCGTTAAGATGGTATACCAAACTGCATACTATACTTGCAGATAACATGGACGAAAACCATTTTAATCGTTACATACAAAGCCTTAGAGCTGCAGAGGATTATCAAAAAGCTGATGAACTGGTAAAAAACCACCTTGAACAAAAAGGAGATCAGGCTATGATTGAAAGGTTTAGGAAACAGCGGGCTTATCTTGACAGTATTGATGCAGCGCCATCTAATTATTCAATAAGCAATCTGGCTTCAAACAGTGATAAAGCTGATTTTGGTACTGCCTTCTATGGTAATCAGGTTGTTTTTTCATCCAGCAGGGATACTACAGAGGTAGGCGGCAAAACCTATTCATGGAACGAGCAGCCTTATCTGGAGCTTTATGTAGCCGACAGAAATGCGGAAGATGGTTCCTTATTTAATGCACAAAAGTTTTTGCCTGATGAGCAAACGCAATATCATAATGCTACAGTATCCTTTATGCCGGATTTGAAAACAGTTTATTATTCGGCTAATATTGTAAAGCCAAGTGATAAGCTTATTACAAATGAAGAAAACACTGCAAATTTTGAAATTATCAAAGGTACTATTGAAGGGGATAAACTAAGCAAAAAAGAAAAACTTCCTTTTAACAGTAAAGAGTATTCTGTAGGGCATCCTGCTGTTAGCTCTGATGGTAAATGGCTGTTTTTTGCTTCTGATATGCCTGGTGGGTATGGAGATACAGATATTTATGTTGCCCGCATTTTTGATGATGGTAAATTGGGCGATGTTAAAAACCTGGGTAGTACTATAAATACGGCAGGGAGGGAAATGTTCCCTTTTATAAACGATAGTATTTTATACTTTTCTTCAGATGGGCACTACGGTCTTGGCGGTCTTGATATTTTTGAAAGCAGCCTTATAAAAGATAATGAGTTTTCGGAGCCTAAAAACCTTGGCAAGCCCATTAATAGCAATGTGGACGACTTTTCTTATATAATCGATAAGGGTAAAAAATACGGATATTTCTCTTCGAGCAGAAAGGGAGGTAAGGGTGATGATGATATTTACTATTTTACAAGGCAGGAGCCGCCATGCAATCAGATAGTTTCCGGTAAGGTAACGAACCTGAAATATAAAGTACCAATAAATCAGGCAGATATTAAGATATATGATGAATTTGGGGATGTTATTGCTTCTGTTAAGACAAAGGAAGACGGTACTTACTCGATAGAAGTGCCTTGCGGGTCTAAAATAAAAGTGGAAGCATCTAAGCCTAATCATACTACAGAAAGTAAGGAGCTGGAAACGAGCAAAAAGCATAATGAAGAAATTAAGAATATTGATTTTGAGCTTTCAAACTATGATGACTTAGTTAAGAAAGAAGATAATGTAGAGAAAGTGGATATAAATCCAATTTATTTTGAATTTGATAAGTCGGATATTACACCTCAGGC
>CAMPIZ010000133.1 GCA_946886675.1 uncultured Flavobacterium sp. | reverse complement strand
CTTAAACCCAAGATCAAACCTCACAACGAAGAAATTAAAATCGTAACGAAAGCCAAAACCGGTACCCAGGGCAAGATCCCTGAAAGACTCAAATCCGTTAAAAGTATAAGCCGGGTCGTCAACCGCATCAAACACGTTCCATATATTGCCCACATCGCCAAAAATGGCACCGTTAAGCTGGCCAAATATATTGAACCGGAATTCTGCACTGTATGCCATTTTAAGGTTGGCTTCATTAAAATCATTGGGACCGCCGCTTCTGCCTGGTCCCAGGCTGTATGACTGCCATGCTCTGTTGTCGTTAGAACCGCCCGCAAAGTAGCTTCTTGTAAAAGGTATGGAATTAGAATTGCCATAAGGCACCGCAAGCCCAAAAAAGGCACGCATAGCAAGTACTTTACCTCTTCTCAGGTCGAAATGTTTTATAAAATCAACTTCAGTTTTTATATATTGTGAATATTCTACGCCAAACAGGGTTTTTCTGCCATTGGTGCTTATTTCAGGATTGCTTTGCAGTTCTGAAATCAGGGAAAGCAGGTTTCCTGCCGATTCTACTTTTGTCTTAAAAATAAAAAAAGTATTATCCTGACTATTCTCCTGAGTGGTAAAAGTATAAGTGTAGTTTGATGCAAAAATAAGGTTGTTCTCCACAAGTCTTTCCCTGCGCTCTTCCAGACTGTTTATGCCCTGCCTGTCCTCATTGCTTACAGATATATTGTTATCTTCCACATCGCTTATAAAACCATTTGTACCTTCTTCTATTTTTAGTTCTTTTGGAGATACATCAGGTTTAAAATAGGAAGGGTCTACCTGGCTTTCATATTTAATGGCATACTCATTCAGCCTTTCATAAGAAGAGCCATAAACATTAAAATAATTTTGCGGGTTAAGGTTGCGTATGTATTGTATGTTAAGCAGGTCTAATCTTGAGTTTATATTACGCCTGCGGTTTGGCGACCAGCTGTAGTTTAATATTCCTGTAAAGCTCTCTTTGTCCAGTCCAATGTTTTGTTGCCTGCTAACTGCAAAGCTCATAGTTGTGGAAGGAATCATTTCCTTTGGTATTATCCTTTCAGTATTAAACGGGAAAAATATCCTTGGAAATATAAGTTTTGCATCGGCCCCATACTCCAGTATATTAAAGAAGGTTCGGTCTTTTATGGCCATATCACGGGAAGAACCTATATTACCTCTTGTTGATAGGTTTAATATTTCTGCCCCTCTGAATATATTACGGATAGAAAGTGTAAGGTTACCCTGTATACCAAAATCCTGAATGTTAGAATGGGTAAAATCTACCGCCGCCGTAAGGTCAAACTTGTCCTTGGGCTTCAGGTAAATATTAGTTATAAGTGATGTTCCGGTACTATCCGCCGGATCTTCTTCATAAATAATTTTAGGGTAGTAAAATACATTTAAGTTAGAAAGGTATCTGTAAGTAAGTGTACGCCTAAAGTCTGCATAGGTGCTGCCCGGAGTTACAAAAACAGGATCGGTTAGTGCTTTTGGCCTGTAATTAAGTTTTCCGGTGCTGTAAATATTAAATCCCTTATAACTGGCGCTGTCTATTTCGCTGCCACCTGTAGGGTTTTGTGTATAAATATTTACTTCACTTATTTTATATAGCCTGAATGGTCTTTGATATGTAGAATCCGTACCGCGCACAGTTTCATTATCTACAATAACCTCTACATTGGCTTTGTAATTATTGGCTACGGTATCTATTATATAGGAGAAATTGTTAAGCTGAAACGTGTAGGCGCCGTGATTCCTAAAATAGTTGGTAACCCTTTCTCTTTCGGCTGTAAATTTTGCTTCTTCATACTGTTCTCCACTCTTAATCAGGGTTTCATCCTTACTCCTGTTATAAAGGCTGTCCAGCGCAGGTGTTTGTATGGTTTTGCTAATAGAATCCAGTATATATGGTTTCCCGGTTTCAATAGTATAGGTTACTTTGGCTTTTTTATTGCTTACAGTATCAATGCTGAAACCTGCTTTTGTCCTGAAATATCCTTTTTTATGGTAATAGGCATTAAGCCTTGAAGCCGATCTTTTTGTTCGTATTGTATCAACCAGGACAGGAGGTTCCCCTACCTCCTTAAAAAAGTTGCTTATACCCGATACCAGAAATGATTCCCCAATACGTTGTACCTGCTTTTCAGAATAGATTTTCCTCATTCTTTCATGCCTCTTTGGATTACGCTCCAGCCAGGCCTGGTAAGACGAATCAGGGTTAGGGTTTGCCCAGTTATAAAGGTGTAGTCTTATATGCAGGCCAAGCACATCACTGTTAGGTAACTGGTAGAGCTGATCGTTAAGTTCTTCGTCGTTTTTCTTTTCGCCGTTTACTTTAATTTCAGTATCGGTTAGAAGGTTTTGTCCATCAGGAACCCTTGTTGTAAGGGAACATGAATATAAAATCAAAGCCGATATTATAATAAGTGCTATTTTTGTTATTTTATTTTTCAAGGCAGGGCTCTAAATAGTAATTCAAAAATACATTTTTTATGGTTAGTAAAAGCCAAATTAAACTAATAACGGGTTTACAGCAAAAAAAATACCGAAAGGATAATAAATTGTTTTTTGCTGAAGGCGTAAAGGTAATTAATGAACTTTTGAATTCCCATTTTGAACTGGAGCAAATTTATACCACGCAAAATGATTTTTTGGATGTACCGAGGCATAAAATCACTTTGGTTAGCGATGCAGATTTAAAAAAAATAAGCGCGCTTACAACTGCTAATACCTGCCTGGCGTTGTTTAAAATACCCGAAGCAGCTGCAGAACTTCCTGATGATGGGCTGATAGTGGCTCTCGATGAGGTGCGTGACCCGGGTAACTTAGGGACTATAATAAGGATGTGCGACTGGTTTGGAGTGAAAAACCTGGTTTGTAGTGAAGGCTGTGTAGATGTTTATAACCCGAAAGTAGTTCAGGCAACTATGGGATCTATAGCAAGGGTGAAAGTAGTTTACACTAATCTTGATGAATACCTGGCAAAAACCAGCCTTCCGGTTTTTGGAACCTTTATGGATGGTAAAAATATATATACAGAAAAACTACCACAAAATGGTATTATAATTTTTGGTAATGAGGCTAACGGAATTTCTTCAACAGTAGAAGGTAGGGTAGGCCATAAAATAGCTATACCCCGTTTTGGTGAAATTCAAAAAACGGAGAGCCTTAATGTAGCTACAGCAGCAGCGATTGTTTTAAGTGAGTTTAGGCGGGACACTAGTGGAATGTAAAGTTTACAAAAACAGCCCTTGTTTTCATGGCACCAATATTGCCTGTCCATTGGCTGTTAGGATCTACATCCCTTATAATTTCATCATCTATACCAAATACTCCGCGAATGGATGGTGAAAACTTAAAGTACTCAAGGTAAAGATCAATACCAAAGCCTATTTCATAATTGTTGGTCCATTTTTTCATCCTGAACTGCCCGTTTGAGTTATCTTCAAGCGAGTTTTCATTGCTGGAAAGATTTAGCGTTCTTGAGATACCGCCTACAAGGTAAGGCCTTATGTTTCCGGCCCTTTTTGATGAAAATTTAAGCAGTAGTGGGAAATGTATGTAAGTTGACTTTACTTCTCTTAAAGCGTCTGCCTGCCTTTCAAAACCCGGAAAAGTAAGATTACGCTGTGTGTAGTATAATCCCGGTTCAAATCGAAGGTCTATATATTCAAAAAGTCTTAGGTTACCCACAAGCCCCACATTAAACCCTGTAGTTTGCTTTACCTCAATATCTACAGGCTGCAGGTCTGTATAATCAAATTTAAAACCGTAGCTGTTAAACCCAAGGTAATAACCCCAGTGAACCCTTTGCTTATCAAAGTTTTCAAGGTTTATAATAGGATCACGGCCAAAAACGTTAGTGCCAAATTGGGCATGGGCATGCAAACCTGTAATAAGTATGATGAATAAAATCAGTTTTTTCATTTTATTTTTTTGAAGCGGTATAAATTGTTGCCACACCAAAAGTCTGGGGCATATTCTTAACCTCTATAAACCCAATTTTCCTCAAAATATTGTTTAACATTTCGCCATGTGGGAAAACTGAAGCCGATTCACATAAATAGGCATAAGCTGATTTATCTTTGGAGAAGATTTTGCCAATTAAAGGCAGTATATATTTTGTATAAAAGCTGTAACCCTGCTTATAAGGGAATTTTACGGGTACAGAGGTTTCGAGTATTACAAAAATACCACCCGGCTTTAGTACCCTTAATATTTCGGCAAGCCCTTTTTCAAGATTTTCAAAGTTACGTACCCCAAAAGCAACGGTAATAGCATCAAAGCTGTTGTCTTCAAATGGTATGTTTTCACTGTCGCCCAATACCATTTTTATTTTGTTGTCCAGCTTTCTTTCAGCTATTTTTTTACGCCCAACTTCCAGCATACCTTCAGATATGTCCAGCCCTACAATCTCCTTAGCTCCTGTTTTTGTCATAAGTATGGCAAGGTCGCCTGTACCTGTGGCAATATCAAGTACATTTTCAGGGTTGGTATTGGTAACAAGCTTTAATACTTTTTTGCGCCATTTTACATCTATACCAAAGGAAATAACACGGTTAAGCCCGTCATATTTACCGGAAATGGTATTAAACATCTGGGCAACCTGTTCTTTTTTTCCTAAGCCGGAATCTTTATAGGGAGTTACGTTTCGAGACATTGCAATTATTTACGGCGCAAAGATATAAATAGTTTTACTAATAATATGTTATTAACTAAAAAGGAGGCTTTTAGTTAAAGCTTGACTGAATCTTGCAGATTATTTCTTCAAATAAGTCTGGAAAGTCATTTCAAAAGCATGCTTTTCATCTTTCGGATGAAAAACCTCTTCGGTTAATTTCCACTTTGTAGTATCAATTTCAGGAAAAAAAGCATCGGCCTCCGGCGAGGTGCCGTGCACTCGCGTAAGCTCTATCTTGTCTGCCCTGTTTATGGATTGTTTGTAAATTTCTCCACCGCCTATTATAAAAACCTCTTCTTCCTGAGGGCAGATTTTTATAGCCTCATCAAGGCTGTTTACTACTATGCAGCCGTTTGCGGTATAATTATCCTGACGTGTTATAATTACATGGGTACGGTTTGGCAGCGGTTTTGGGAAACTCTCAAAAGTTTTACGCCCCATAATTATATAATGCCCTGTTGTAAGCTGCTTAAACCGTTTAAAGTCGTCCGGCAGGTGCCATATCATCTGATTGTCTTTTCCAAGTGCATTATTTTCTGCCGCTGCGGCTATAAGGGTGAGTGTCATTACAGTGTTGTAGTGGTATTTTCGTTTTGCTGTGATTCGTTTTCCAGTTTCTTTTCAAGCTGGCTGATTTTACGTTCCTGGCGTGCAACAAGCTTTTCTATCTGTTCCTGTTCCCATTTCTTGTTTATAAAGCTTTCGGTAACAAAAACTTTAATAAAATGCATAATAAAAACAAATGCCCACGCGGTGATAGCCCAAAGGTACCAGTCCTGTTCCGGCTTTACCTTAAGCCATTTGTTTACAACAAAAAGAAAAACACTGCCTACAAAAAACAGTATAAAGTGAAAGTACACACGCTTTTTTTGCTTCACTCTTTTCCTGGCATACTCATACAGTTCCTGTTGGTTTGGTTCCATAAACTTAAATTAAGTGATAATTAAAGATAGG
>CAMPIZ010000132.1 GCA_946886675.1 uncultured Flavobacterium sp. | reverse complement strand
CATAAGGACCTGTTTAAAAAACGCTTTGCTGGTTAAAAAATTTCTAAGGCTCATATACTATGATTTTTGGCAAAGTTATAAATAATACTAAACTTTATAAGTTTACACATATAATGATATTTTTGTGTAAGCAAATCCTAATACCTAACGTATTTATAATGAAAAATGTTGCCATTATCATGGGCGGATATTCCAGTGAATATCAAATCTCGCTAAAAAGCGGAAATATTGTATATCAATATCTTGACAAAACAAAATATACCCCTTACCGCCTGCATATATTAAAGGATAAATGGTTAATGGCTGATGAAGATAACAATGAATATCCTGTAAACAGGCACGATTTTTCGGTTGATTATAAGGGTGATAAGCTAACTTTTGATGTGGTTTTCAACGCTATTCACGGTACACCAGGCGAAGACGGGCTTATGCAGGCCTACCTGGAACTGCTGCATATTCCGCAAACATCATGCAATCCGTACCAAGCTGCACTTACATTTAATAAACGCGACCTTCTTTCGGTTTTAAAACCGTACGGAATAAAAACCGCTACTTCTTACTATCTTAATCTGGGTGACGAAATACACGAACAGACAATTATAGAAAGAGTTGGCCTTCCCTGTTTTGTAAAGCCCAACAGGTCGGGTTCCAGTTTTGGAATCTCAAAAGTAAAAACTAAAGAAGAGTTGCTTCCGGCGATTCAAAATGCCTATAAAGAGGATAACGAAATTATTATAGAAAGCTTTCTGGATGGTACAGAAGTATCGGTAGGCGTAATAAAATATCACAATGAGGTAAAAGTGCTTCCTATAACAGAAATTGTATCGGAAAACGACTTTTTTGATTACGATGCCAAATACTTAGGAAAATCTCAGGAAATAACCCCGGCAAGGATTTCTGATGAACTTACCCAAAAAGTA
The DNA here is from genome assembly GCA_946886675.1 of uncultured Flavobacterium sp. The sequence goes on along the minus strand of CAMPIZ010000132.1, from coordinate 4,730 downwards.
AACAGTATTGCTAAGCGCATATATGAAATATTAAAGATGGAAGGTTTTTCACGCAGTGAATTTATTATTGTAAACGAAGAACCATACATGCTGGAGATGAATACCGTACCTGGGCTTACCGCAGAAAGTATCTTGCCCCAGCAGGCACGCGAGGCCGGCATAACCCTGCCTCAGTTATTTGATAATGCCATTGAACAGGCACTGGCAAAAAAATAAAATTTATGAAAACAGCAGTATTTCCCGGATCGTTTGACCCTATAACTTTAGGACACTACGATATTATAAAACGTGGCGTTAAGCTTTTTGACAAAATTATTATAGCTATAGGAGTTAATGCCGAAAAAAAATATATGTTTCCGCTTGAAGAGCGCAAACGCTTTATAGAAGAGGCTTTTAAAGACCAGCCAAAAGTAGAGGTAATTACTTATGAAGGGCTAACCATAGACCTGTGCCATAAAGTAGGTGCCCAGTTTATATTAAGAGGCCTGCGCAATCCAGCCGATTTTGAGTTTGAAAAAGCTATTGCACATACTAACCGTGAACTTTCTAGAATAGAAACTGTGTTCCTGCTTACCGCTGCAAAAACTTCATATATAAGTTCCAGCATTGTTCGTGATGTTTTACGCAACGGTGGAGATTATACTATCCTTGTTCCCGATTCTGTAAGGGTAAAATAATTTTGATGAAAAAGCCTCTGTTTATATTATTGATTTCTTTTCAGCTTATGGCACAAAATAACGATAAACTGCTAACGCCTTTTGAAAAAGGCAATGGCAATCAAACCGCAACTTATACTGAAACTATTGCCTATTTTAAATTGCTGGATGATGGTTTTGAAAGTATAAAAATGCTTAAAATGGGAGAAACCGACTGCGGTGAGCCATTGCATATTGTTATTTTTGATCCGCAGGGAAGCTTCGACTTTAATTCTATTCATAAAAACAGGGCTGTTTTATTATTAAACAATGGCATACACCCGGGCGAGCCCGATGGTATAGACGCCACAATGATGCTGTACCGTGATCTTGCCACAGGTAAATTACCGGAACTTAAAAATACTGTAGTTGTAAACATACCTGTATATAATATTGGGGGTATGCTTAACCGTAACTCCCACACACGCGCAAACCAAAACGGGCCGGAAAGTTATGGTTTTCGAGGCAATGCACGTAATTATGACCTGAATAGGGACTTCCTGAAGTCTGACACTAAAAACAGCCGGAGTTTTGCAGAGATTTTCCATACAGTAAATCCCGATATTTTTATTGATAACCATGTAAGCAATGGTGCCGATTACCAATATATATTTACTTATATAGCCACACACCATCAAAAACTTGGTGGAAAGCTGGGCAGCTACTTTAAGGAAGAAATGATGCCTGCCATACTTGATGAGCTAAAGAAAAAAGATATTGAAGCTACGCCATATGTAAATATTCATGATGAAAAGCCTGATGGCGGTTTTGAGCAGTTTATGGATTATCCCAGATATTCTACGGGATATGCCTCAATGTTTAACGTGCCCGGTTCAATGCCCGAAACACACATGCTGAAAGACTATGCTCCACGTGTCAGGGTAACTTATGAGTATATGGTTTCTACTATTAATTATATAGAGAAGAACTATAACCACATAAAACAATTACGTACGGAAAACACTAATAACTACAAGCCCGGGATGAAATACACGCTGCTTTGGGAGCTTGATAAAAGCAAAGTTACCCAACTGGAATTTTTAGGGTATGAAGGAGGCTTTAAGCCCAGTGAAGTTTCCGGGCAGGATAGATTGTTTTATGACAGAAATAAGCCTTTTAAGAAAAATATCCCTTACTATCAGCAATATTCTCCTGTAAAGCAGATTACCATACCTCAGGCTTATATTATCCCTAAGTCGTGGTGGAATGTTATCGAGCTGCTAAAGCTTAACGGCATAGTAATGCAACCGTTGGAAAATGATATGGTAATTGAAGTGGAAAGCTACCATATTGCAAATTATAACACCAGTAGTTATCCTTATGAGGGCCACTATCCGCATAGTAATACTCAGGTAGATGTAAAAACCGAGAAAGTACAGTTTCATAAAGGTGATTTTATTATAAACACTCAGCAGCCGGGCGTTAAGTACCTGTTGGAAACACTGGAGCCTGAGGCTCCGGATTCTTACTTTAACTGGAACTTTTTTGATGCCATACTACAACAAAAAGAATATTTTTCTGCTTATGTGTTTGAAGACACAGCCGCAAAACTTCTTAAGGATGATGCTAAACTAAAAGCTGCCTTTGAGAAAAAGAAACAGGAAGACAAAACCTTTGCCGAAAGTGGCAAAGCACAACTGGACTGGATATATAGTCAATCTGTTTATTATGAAAAATCGCATTTACAGTATCCTGTTTACAGGAAGTTAAACTAACCATTCATGACCTTCACCTTACACTTCCGTTTATTTATTTATCTGGTTTTAGGTTTTATATTTGCTACGGTAGTAGGTACGCTAACGCATGAGTATGGACACATAGTTTTTGCCAAAATATTAGGCTATAAGACTGAACTGCATTATAGTAGTTGTAGCATTTATGACGGACCTACGGAAATAAATTTAAAAGAGTCATTTAGCAACAAAACCACAACTTATAACCATGATAAATTAATATTGCAATATAATTACGAACAAACGTTAATTACTATGTCAGGTCCCATACAAACTATGGTAACTGGTACATTTGGTTTTCTTTTGCTATGGTTTAATCGTAAAAAAATTGACGATAGACTAACCCTATTGCAGTGGTCTTTTGTTTTCCTAACTTTCTTTTGGGCGAGACAAATATTTAATTTCCTTTTTGCAACATTACGTTTTTTAAAAACGTGGAAGTGGAGTGGCTATAGTGATGAGATTTTTATAGCAAGACATTATCAATGGCCTATATGGTCTGTTACTTTTCTAACAGCATTAATTGCCTCTATACTATTAATCATAGTAACTTTTAGGTTTATACCTAAACAGCAACGTTTTACATTTATTTCGGCTGGGCTTACAGGCAGTATTATTGGCTTTACTTTATGGATGAAAGTTATTGGCCCTGTTATCCTTCCTTAACAGCGGGGGCTTCTTCAAACAGCAGTTTTATATTTTCATAAGAATTTGTGAGTGCCTCTTTTATCTGTTCCTGGTTAAGCCACGCTACTTTTTCTATACCCTCGTTTTCCTGCCCCTGCAGTTTACCGGTATAATCGGTTTTCATTTCATACCAATGCGTGATTTTTAGCTTATAGCTGCCATTACGCTTAAATACATGATAGGTTTTTTGCAGTTTTTGTACAACATTCAGCTTTTTAACCCCTGTTTCTTCTTTCACTTCACGTATGGCTGCTTCCTCTATCCCCTCACCTTTTTCTATACCGCCTTTTGGCAAATCCCATTTCCCATTACGAAAAATAAAAAGGACTTCGCCTTTTTTGTTAAAAACTAGTCCGCCCCCGGCCTTTACCACCGAAATTTTTTCCTTCAGTTTTTTAAGAATTTCCTTTTCGTCAGGATGATATAAAAAAGCCTTTTTAATCTTATTATTAAACATCTTAATAATAAGCTGCTCTATATCAACACTCTCCAGAAGAAAATTACTGAAGTCGGTTTCTTTTTCCACCTGGTTGGTTAAAAAAAGTGGCTTATCGTTAACAAAAACTTTATACATTTGTACTATGATTTTTAATACAGATACCGCTAAAAAAACAGCTGAATTGCTTTTACAAATAAACGCAATTAAATTAAATCCTAAAAATCCTTTTACATGGGCTTCAGGGTGGAAGTCTCCCATATATTGCGATAACAGGATTACGCTGTCATTCCCCCCTATAAGGAATTATATACGAGAGGAGTTTGCAAGGCAAATTGAAAAGGAATATGGCAAGCCGGATGTTATTGCCGGTGTAGCCACGGGTGCCATAGGCATAGGTATGCTCGTTGCAGAGTATATGGGGCTTCCGTTTGTATATGTTCGCCCAGAACCTAAAAAACACGGCCGCCAGAACCAGGTAGAAGGCTTTTTACAGAAAGGGCAAAGTGTGGTTGTGGTAGAAGACCTTATAAGTACCGGGAAAAGCAGCCTTTTGGCCGTAGAAGCCTTAAAAGCTGCAGGAGCTAACGTAAAAGGTATGGTAGCTATTTTTACTTATGGTTTTGATGTATCTGTAGAAAACTTTAAAAATGCAGGGGTTAAACTTAATACCCTTGGCAATTATGAAAACCTGCTGGATCTTGCGGTTTCCAAACAATACATAACAGAAGAAGAGCAGGAAGCGCTTCAGGAATGGAGAAAAACTCCCGATACCTGGGGGCAATAATAATGATATAAGAAATATTCAGTAAACTGAAACCATAAACATGAATTTAGAAAGCCCTAAAGTTACGGTTGAAAAACCTGCACAATACATTTTTGATGCACTTAGCGATGTGAAGAATTTTGAAAAGCTTATGCCGGATAATATTGCAAAATTTGAAGTTACCGGAGAAGATTCTTTCATTTTTGCGTTAAAAGGCATGCCGGAAATAAAGCTTAAAATGAAGGAGAAAACAGCTCCCAACAAAATTGTTCTGGGCGCTGCGAGTGATAAGCTCCCGTTTACACTAACGGGAAATATTGATGCGGCTTCTGATTCTTCAAGCGCCGTTCAGCTTAAGTTTGAAGGCGAGTTTAACGCCATGATGGCTATGATGGTTAAAGGGCCTATAAGCA
>CAMPIZ010000131.1 GCA_946886675.1 uncultured Flavobacterium sp. | reverse complement strand
ATCAATAAAAAAATATTCAATACAGTAAGAAGCATTATATATTTTGGAGAGAAGCCTTATACGGCTGAAAATTATGAAGATTTAATGGCTTCTTTTATGGGGTCTTATGAAGAGCTTAAAAAGGAGTTTCCCAATGATATGATGACTGGATATGACGGAAAAGTAGAAGCCACCGTTGATTATAAAACCGACAGCATAATAGGTGTTAAAATAAACCATTATACCTACACAGGCGGCGCACATGGCTATGAAGGTAACCGCTCATTGCTTTTTGATCCTGCTACAGGTAAAAGCCTTACATACAATGATATTTTTACCGATGTTGACGCCTTTACCAAATATGCAGAAAAAAAATTCAGGGAAAAATTCAACATTCCGGCTGGCAAATCTATAAATGCCACAGGATTCTTTTTTGAGAACGACAAATTTGTACTGCCGCTAAATATCTTCTTTAAGGAAAACGGACTACTTTTATTTTACAACTCTTACGAGATATCCTCTTATGCTGAAGGCCGAAAAGAACTGCTTTTACCTTACAATGAAATAAACCAGTACCTTAAGCTTAAATAAATTTACGCAGCTGCATCATTATGCCCAGATGTATAGCTTCGTGATAATTATTAAAAACTATGGCATCCTCTATTGAGGAAAGCTTAAAACCAAGCTCTGAAGTCCTTTCAGTAGAGGAGGTAAATACAGCATTTTTATAATCATCTTCTGTTTTCTCTATAGTAGTAAACAGAAGATTTTTTATTTCATTCACTTCTTCTTGCGTTGCATCGGCTTCGGGTTTGCTGCCGCGCCTGTATTTGTTTACCAGCTCATCGCTTACCATCATTGGCTGGCCTGCCCCTGCATATACCAGTAACTGTTGCGACACCATAATATGACCTATATTCCATATAAGGTTGTTGTTAAAACCATGTGGTATTTTATTAAGCTGCTCTAACGAATAGCCATCCAGCCATTTCGTATAGATTTCCCTGCTGGTACGGGTTATTTTAAAAGTAGTTTGCATAGTATTAATTTTTTATAAAAGTAATATACCACAATTATAAAACATCTTACTTTTGCATTCAGTTTTCAACAGTATTATGAAGAAGATATATTACCTTAAAACCTGCGATACCTGTAAAAAAATAATTAAGTCGTTACCAAACACGGATGGTTTTGTTTTACAGGATATAAAAGAAGAGCCTGTTACCGTAAAACAGCTTGAAGAAATGCATGCACTTACCGGAAGCTATGAAAAACTTTTCAGCAAAAGGGCAAAGCTTTATAAAGAACGCGGCATGAAGGATATGGACCTTACTGAAAACGATTACAAGCAGTACATACTGGAGCATTATACTTTTTTAAGCCGCCCGGTTATTATTGCAAACAATACAATATTTGTGGGCAACAGCCCTAAAAATGTAGCAGCAGCCATTGAGCACCTGAGCAATGAATAAACGCATGCTTGCCCTGACAGCCGCCACGATGGTGTCTGTCATCTACGGTGTTACTTTTACCATAGCAAAAGATGTAATGCCACAGTTTGTAAAACCGTTTGGTTTTATAGCCCTGCGTGTGGGTGGATCGGTGATTTTATTCTGGCTTATCGCCTTTTTTGCAACTAAGCAAAAAATAGCCCTTAATGATTTTCCGCGCATAATAGCTGCCGCTTTTTTTGGCGTGGCTTTCAATATGCTTACTTTTTTTGAGGGCCTTAGCCAGACATCGCCCATAATGGCATCGGTACTTATGGTTACAACCCCTATGATTGTTTTGGTATTAAGCGCCATAATAATGAAGGAAAAAATTGTGGGCCGAAAAGCAGCCGGCATTGCAGTAGGGCTTGTGGGCACAATACTGCTTATACTTTACGGAAAATCGATTACCGGGGGAGCAAACGAACTTTGGGGTAACTTCCTGGTTTTTATAAACGCCATATCCTATGGGTTATACCTTATTGTTGTAAAAAAACTCATGGATAAGTACAATCCGTTTGCTTTTGTAAAATGGATATATCTTTTTGGCTTTATAATGGTGTTGCCTTTTGGGTGGGATCAGCTGGGTGATATACAATGGAATGCAATGCCAGGCCATATAGTGAGCAAAGTAGTATTTGTAGTAGTGTTCTCCACCTTTCTTACTTATTTGCTTAACCTGCTTTCTATGAAAGAGCTTAAGCCTACGACTGTAGCTGTATTTATATACCTGCAGCCGCTGTTTGCCACCATATTTGCGGTAAGCCTGGGCAAAGATGCACTTAATCCGGTTAAGATACTTTCGGCATTACTGATATTTGCAGGCGTTTACCTGGTAACAGCGCCACCTAAAAAACAGCCGTTGCCTAAAACTACCACAGGCGACATTTAAGCCTAACTTCCCGTTTTATATATTTTATTAACTTTGTGGCACTAAATTTTTTACATGATACAATCAATGACGGGGTTTGGCAAAGCTTCTTTGCAGCTACCCACCAAAAAAATTACAGTAGAAATTAAGTCATTAAACAGTAAAGGCCTTGACCTTAGTGTAAGAATGCCATCTACTTTTCGTGAGATGGAATTAAAGCTTCGTAATCAGATAGCGCAAAAGCTGGAAAGAGGAAAAATAGACTTTTCGCTTTTTGTAGAAGTTACCGGTGAAGAAACCTCGTCAAAAGTTAATGTGCCTATTGTGCAGTCGTATATCAAACAGCTTAAAGACGTTGTAGACGGTGACGAAACCGAACTTCTTAAAATGGCCGTACGCATGCCGGATGCCCTTAAAACAGAGCGTGAAGAGATAGATGAAAACGAATGGCAAAGTATTCAGGGGGTTATAAACCAGGCGCTGGAAAACATTCACAGTTTCAGGGTCACCGAAGGTGTTGCACTGGAAAAAGAATTTCTGGTAAGGATATCAAACATTCTTAACCTGATGAAAGAAACCGTAGCCCTGGACGGCGAACGTATAGAAAATGTAAAAACAAGGCTCCTAAACGCGATTAAGGAACTCCAGGTAAATGTAGACGAAAACCGTTTTGAGCAGGAACTTATCTACTACCTTGAAAAAATGGATATTACCGAAGAAAAGGTAAGGCTGGAAAACCACCTTAACTATTTTATGGAAACCCTTGCAGGAAGTGAAGCAAACGGAAGAAAGCTGGGCTTTATAACACAGGAGATAGGACGTGAAATAAACACCATGGGTTCTAAATCTAACCATGCACAAATGCAGAAGCTGGTAGTGCAGATGAAAGACGAGCTTGAAAAGATTAAAGAACAGGTTTTAAATATTTTATAATACCGTACAGTACACATAATGAATAAAGGCAAACTTATAGTATTTTCCGCACCATCAGGATCGGGCAAAACCACCATTGTAAAACACCTGCTGGAACAGCCTGAGCTTAACCTTGAGTTTTCTATTTCGGCTGCAACACGCAACCCAAGGGATGGCGAAATAAACGGGAAAGATTATTACTTTATATCCTTAGAAGATTTTAAGAAACACATTAAGCACGAAGATTTTGTAGAGTGGGAAGAAGTATACCGCGATAATTTTTACGGCACGCTTAAAAGCGAAGTAGAACGTATATGGGCACTTGGCAAAAATGTGATTTTTGATATTGATGTTGCCGGAGGACTACGCATTAAAAAGAAATTCCCTGAAGAAACACTTGCCGTTTTTGTAAAGCCGCCAAGTATAGATGAACTTAAGATACGCCTTAAAAAACGCTCTACCGAAAGCGAGGACAAAATAAACATGCGTATAGCAAAAGCTTCTGTAGAGCTGGCTACAGCACCACAGTTTGATACTATCATAAAAAACTATGATCTTGATACTGCTAAGCAGGATGCTTACAATCTTGTAAAAGAGTTTATTAAGTAAGGCATATGAAAGTAGGATTGTACTTCGGGACATTTAACCCCATACACATCGGCCACCTGATAATCGCCAACCACATGGCAGAGTTTACGGGTATAGACCAGGTTTGGCTGGTAGTGACACCACATAATCCGCTTAAAAAGAAAAGTTCGCTTTTAGAAGACCACCACCGTCTTGAAATGGCCTTTCTTGCCACAGAAAGTTATGATAAACTGAAGCCTACGGATATTGAATTCCGCCTGCCACAGCCTAATTATACAGTGCACACACTGGCACATCTGCAGGAAAAGTTCCCTACACACGAATTTTCTCTTATAATGGGGGAAGATAACCTCAACTCCCTGCACAAGTGGAAAAACTATGAGGTTATTCTTCAAAATCATGACATCTATGTTTATCCGCGTATAAATACTGAAATTGCTAATCCCGAATTAGTAAAACATCCTAAAATCCACAGAATTGATGCCCCTGTTATAGAAATTTCCTCCACATTTATACGCAGGAGCATTAAATCGGATAAAAACATCCGCCCTTTACTGCCACAAAAGGTTTGGGAATATATAGACCATAACCTTTTCTATAAAAAATAGTCTCATTTCAAAAATAGAATCTCATTCCTTAACATTACCTTACGAACTGATTTTAAGGTATTTCGTACCTTTGGGTAAAATTCTACCATTTATGCTTAATTTTGAACTTTATAACCCTGTCAACCTTGTGTTTGGCAAGGGGCAGATAGATAAGCTGTCTAAACTAATCCCACAGAATGCAAAGGTACTTTTGGCCTACGGCGGCGGGAGTATATTTACTAACGGAATACATACACAGGTTACCGAAGCCCTAAAAGGTTACGATGTTACCGAATTTGGAGGCATAGAGCCTAACCCGCGCTTTGAAACCCTTATGAAGGCGGTGGAAGTTATTCGTGAAAAGAATCTCGATTTTATCCTTGCTGTGGGTGGCGGATCGGTAATCGATGGTGTTAAATTTATCTCTGCTGCTGTAAATTTTGAAGAAAATCCAATAGATATACTGCAGAAAAGAATAAGGATTGAAAATAATGCCATACCATTTGGTACTGTGCTTACACTGCCGGCCACAGGCAGTGAAATGAATTCAGGTTCTGTAATCACTATAAACGAAACACAGGAAAAACTATCGTTTGGCGGGCCTGCTGTATTTCCACAATTTTCTGTATGCGATCCACAGGTTATAGCTTCGCTGCCTAAAAGGCAGCTCCAAAATGGTATTATAGACGCCTATACACATGTAATGGAGCAATATCTTACCTATCCGCACGATGCCATACTGCAGGACCGAATTGCGGAAAGCATACTGCAAACCCTTGTAGAAATAGGCCCCGAGGTAGTGGAAAACCCGACAGACTATAAGCTTGCTTCCAATTTTATGTGGTGCTGCACAATGGCGCTAAACGGTCTTATTCAAAAAGGCGTGCCTACCGACTGGGCTACCCACATGATAGGGCACGAACTTACAGCTCTCTACGAAATAGACCATGCCCGCACACTTGCCATTATAGGACCAAACCTGTACAGGGTAATGTTTGACACTAAAAAAGACAAGCTGGCCCAATACGGCAGGCGAGTTTTAAACATCACAACGCCTGATAATGACGAGGCAGCTGCGCAGGCCATAGAAAAGACCGTGCAGTTTTTCCATACTATGGGAATGGATACAAAAATTTCCAACTATACTCAGGACTATGAAAAAGCAGCTGAGTTTATAGTAAAACGATTTGAGGAAAGAGGCTGGAAAGGCCTTGGCGAACGACAGAATGTAACCCCG
>CAMPIZ010000130.1 GCA_946886675.1 uncultured Flavobacterium sp. | reverse complement strand
AAGCCACCAAAAAAATTGGTGGCTTTAAAAAAATTTAAAAACCGGCCATTACAGCCGGTTATTTTACAATATAATTATTGCTTTTTAATAACTTTTATTGTTTTTGAAGCATTACCTGCAGTAACGTTTACTATATAAGTACCGTCTGCAAGATTAGCCATGTTTACATTACCTTCCAGCGCATTAACATCCTGAGAGATAACCGGCTGTCCAAGCATGTTATATACAGTTACCGATGTAATGTTTGAAGAGTATGCTATAGTAAGCACGTCTCTTACAGGGTTTGGATGATATGTAAAGTTAGCTGAATCAAAATCTCTAACATCAAGAGCTACAGTTACAGTTACTTCAAACGGCATACTTGCACAGTCGTCTACAAACTGAACTGCATAGTATGTTTCTTCTGATACTAACTGGGTACCCGGAGCTATAGGGTTTGTATTGTTCATGGCGTCTTCCATAGTAGCATACCACATAACAGTACCACCTTCTACAGTTGTAACTACAAGATCTTCAATTGTAGCATCTGCAGCAGTCTCAGCTTCTATAGTCTGCATGCTTTCTCCTTCAGGAGCCGGTGTAACATTTACAGTTACCATAACAGCAGTCCTTAAAGTACTTTCACAACCGTCTACAGTTTGAGAAGCATAGTATGTTGTACCATCTGTAAGAACTGTATCACCTGTTAGCGGTTCAGTTGAGGTTTCGTCTGCATACCACATTACGTTATCACCATCTGCCATTAAGCCTGATACAAATCCTTCTGCACAGAAGAATTGTTCTGCATCTGCAGTTGGTGCAGCAGTAGTATTTATAGTTGCCATTACAGCTGTCCTGTCCATACTTTCACAACCGTCTATCATTTGAGAAGCATAATATGTTGTACCATCTACAAGAACTGTATCACCTGTTAATGGCTCAGTAGCAGTTTCATCTGCATACCACATAATATCTGTACCGTTTGGCATTAGGTCTGCCACAGTACCTTCATTACAGAAAGACTGCTCTGCATCGGCCATTGGAGCTTCCACCACATTTACAACTACTACAAGAGGAGTCCTCATGGCACTTTCGCAACCATCTACAGTTTGAGAAGCATAGTATAAAGAAACACCTTCTTCAAGAGCTGTTTCAGCAGTTAGCGCTTCACCACCCATAATCTCAGTATACCATTGTACATCTGTACCTGTAGCAGCATCCATAAGGTCGGTTACAGTACCTTCGTTACAAATTGTAAGTACATCTTCCTCTACAACTGGTGCAGGGGTAACGTTAATCTCAACAGTTACTGCTGTCCTTGACATACTTTCACATCCGTCTACAGTTTGAGAAGCGTAGTAAACTGTTCCGTCAAGAAGCTGAGTTGTAGTAGCAATAGCAGTTCCTCCCATTGCAGAGTAGTACCATTTAACCATTTCGCCTGTAGCTTCAAGATCTGCAACTGTTGCACTGTTACAGAAAGGCTGGGTTGTTTCGTCAGCTGTTGGAGCCGGAGTAATATTGATAGTGATATCTGCAGTAGAAGATACTACTGAACATCCTTCACCCGATGTAAGTGTTGCACTGTAAGATACAGGAGCCGTTGGTTTTGTATAAACCATTACAGCGTTGCCACCAGTATACGGAACTGTAGCCGCTGCATCTGTATAAAGATTTGTTATTGGCAACCACTCTACAGTAAGATCATTAACAAATGTAAATGTAACATCGTTACGCTGGCTGTAAGTAGCCGTAGCCGTGCCTACATAGTTTTCCATTTCCAGTGGCTCAAGGTTGTCGGCACGGTAGAAAATAGTACTCGTAAATGCTGTAGGGCTAAATTTAGCTGAGTTTGTACCTTCAGAAGGTGCGTTATCATTACTAAATCTCATTTGTATAGCAAGATTGCTTTCGCCATCCCAAATAAATGGAGTAGTAAGTGTAAAGGTATTTAAACCTACAACAGGAGTATAATCAACCGCCGGCAGAACAACTGTCATATCTGCAATCCATGAAGTTGTGGTCGCAAATGAAGCCTGAGTAGTGTTCTTCATTTTGATTTCAAGACCTTCAAGATCAAGATCAGGGTTAGCAGTATTAAGGTTAAGCGCTATCGAATTAATTTCTGAACCTGCAATCATACCCATAGCTGTAAGTTCTGCGGCTGTGTATATCCATTGCTGTTTTGCACCACCATAATAGTTTTGCAGCGGGTTAGGGCCTAAAGTTGTAGCTGTAGTTTGTGCTACAGAGTTACTTGCGCCTGTACCCGAAAGTACTGTACCGCCCAAGCTTACTCCAATGTTAAGCTCTGCAATACCGCCTTCACACACTTCCATATCTGTAAGATCTGTAGGTATTACAGGAAGCGGATTAACCGTTACTGTAATTTCACCTACTTCAACACATCCGGTATCAGCATCGGTAGCTGTTACTGTATAAGTAGTAGTTTCTGTAGGAGAAACTGTTTGTAAAGCTCCCGAAAGGTTACCCGGCATCCATACATATGTATAGTTAGCATTGGCACTTGTCACTGAAATATCTGAACTTTCGCCAAAACATATTGCATCTTCTGTAGCATCAAGCATAACATCCGGAGCATCGGTTACTGTAGCGGTTACCATAACCCTTGGGCTTGAGCAAAGTGCAGTTCCGTTTATTATCATTTTTGCCCTGCCTGTTGTTGTTGTTGTACCTCCCGATCCGTTTACTGTACCTGTTGTAGTAGCACAAATATCTGCCGCACTCTGGGTGTCAGCATAAGTATAGGTTGTAGAAGTAAATCCGGAGTTATCATACTGTACAGTTGATGAAGTACCCCCTGTGTTTACATTGCTATAACAAACCTGCACTACAAGATTGCTTGTACCGTCCCACATAAATGGTGCGGTAAACGTATATGAATTAACACCAACAGTAAGCGGCTGTGCAGCGTTTGTATAAACCTGTGTAAGTCCGTCTACATGTGTATTTGTAGCTGCATTTTGTTCTGTAGTACCTACGCTTAACGCAAAGTTGTTAAATGTAGCCGTACCTAGAGAAGTAATAGTAAATGCAACTGAATTTATAGGTCCTGCTGTAAGTCCTGCAGCACTAAGCTCTGAAGCTCTTATTATGTACTGGGTTTTTACACCACCCCATCCATGATAGTATGGTGAGTTACCTCCGGATGAACTTGTAGTACCACCTGCACCAAGCGTTACATCTGATGACGGTACTGCTACTGCAGAACTAACATAATAATCTGTAGTTTCTGTAATAAGCGGGGTGGTATAGCTGGCACCTGTAGCAAGTGGCGCACCACCTGTAGCTGCCGCATACCAATTAATTATACCTCCGGTATCAGCTGTAGCTGTAAGCGTAGCTTCTCCCTGACCGCAAACTGAGCCTCCTGTAGATGAAAGTAAATCAGGATAATCACAAAGTGTAGTAAATGTTTCTGCTAAGCTCCAGTCGCTAAATACGTCTGTACACTCTGTCCTTACAAACACATAGTAAGTTGTAGAAGGCAGTAGTCCCATAACATCTACAGATGTTTCTGTAGTTTCTGTTCCTGAAACCGGTGCAGTATCTGTAGTTATAACAGCATATTCATAAGCTGTAGGTACACCCACGGTTGGTGCTGTCCATGATATAGTTACACTATTTTTAGTAATTGCATCCGGTGCATTTACTACAGGAACATCACATGCAGGCAGCTCTTCAACTAAGATATTAGTTATATGAAAATCATAGTCAGGATCATCATTCACTGGTCCGTCTGTAGCCTGAAATGCAAGCTGTACAGTCTGGCCTGTAAATGCACTTAACTGTAAGGTATAGTCAGTAAGGGCATTGGTTAATGTTGTTGTGTTTGCTGCCTGAAAAGTATAAAGTGTTGTCCAGGTAGCACCGCAATCAGTAGTTACCATAACCTTAACCTTATCATCAGTACCCTGCATTCCTGCAGCATCGGCAGCACCACTTCCAAAATTAGTAATCGCCGCTTTAAACTTAAGCCTTGAGTTTGACGTTAGTGCAATTTTAGGGCTTATTATCCAAGAATTTCTTGTGTTAGTAAACAGGTTTATTTTTGCAGTTTTAACACCTCCCAGGTTAGTGCTGCTTGTCCAGTCAGACCCAACACCTAAAGGGTTTACAGAAACTGGCTCTGTGCCTGCCGTTGTAGATATAGAAGACTCATACCATCCCGGTACGGCAGTACCAAGATTTTCGCCGGTAAAATCAGTAAAATCATTAACTATTGGTAATACTCCGGCTGTTACAGGGCCTGTTACAGTAATACCGTTAGTACCTGTAGTAGTATTAAAATAAACATCATAAGGGCCAGAACCACATCTTGTATATTCATACACCTTTACATAATAAGTAGTATTACAGGTTAAACCTGTTACAGTTACAGACGATCCTGTACCGTCAAAAACTATCTGCTGGCCTGTATTTGCAAATGCAGCAGCTGCAGTATATGCCGCTACGCCATTTGCGCTTACAGGATCTACAATAGGATCAGTACTTACCAAAACATGCCTTCTCGCTCCGTCTCCATTTGTCCAGGTAACTGTAAAAGCGTTTGAGCCAACATTTGTTGTCATTATAGCCGATGCCTGAGTAGCCGGTGCAATTTGCGTATTTACCGTTAATACATCAGAATAATCTATTCCGCCACCATTAGCACAGGTTACTTTTAAACGGTATTGAATTGCTGTACCTGCAAAGCTTGGTGGCGTATAAGTTGCTGTAGTTGCACCTGTACCACCTGTCGCATTTGCCCAGTCTGTACCTCCGTTAACAGATTCTTCCCACTGAAGAGATATACCCGGCACACCCGGTAGCGCAGATCCGGTTACAGATATTGCTCCAGGTGCAGCACCTGAACATACAAATCTGTTTAAATTTCCTGTAATGGCTCCTGCTTCAGGAGTACCCGCACATGGTAATGGCGGCGCCCACATAAAACTAAGGCCTGAAACTGGCAGGATTGTAGAAGTAAAAGCAATGTTTGAAGAAGAACTTGTACCAGCAGTAGTAGTACTCCAGCTCGTTGCCGAAGTCCTGTTACTGTAATCACTCGTTGAACTTCCTTTTATACCTACTTCTGCTGTAACAGAATTTACTGAATTGTTAACAGTACCATATATAATCTCAATAGTATTACTTGTCTCACTTAATACAATCTGAAAATTAATATTTCCTGTACTACCACTAAACTGATATCGTTTGTACCCTTTCCATTGAACTATTAGTTTTCTGTTTGGAGCTGTACCCTGAGTTAAATAGGATATTTCACCTCCTGTTTGTGAAACAAGATCAGTACCAAGACCACTAATAACATTAATTGCATTTGCATTTGAAGAGGAAATAGGAGTTGAAGTTCCATTGATTCCAAAAGAACCCGTTCCCAGTTTAATCCATCCATTTGCATTAACGGCAAACTTATCAAATACTGAACCGTTGTAAGAAAAGTTAAAGCCTATTGGAAAGCCAGTATTTGTAATAGTTGCAGACTGACCAGCGGTGTTGTTATTAAACACCTCATCGTCGGTAGAACTTGTACCTAATACTGTTCCGCCCGTAATTTCGGTATAGGTAACCGAACTTTGCGAAAATGAATACGCTGATGGTGGCTGGGCATAGCAATTTAGTGCTATACCTAAAAAAACCATAAGCAGTAAGGTAATTTTTTTC
>CAMPIZ010000129.1 GCA_946886675.1 uncultured Flavobacterium sp. | reverse complement strand
GATATAGGAAGAAATTTTATGTTACAAATAAAATTCAATTATTAATCATTAATATTTATCTTATGAAAAATCTGAAAATTTCTTTACTGGCAATAATTGCTATGGCATCATTCTCTTCATGCAGCAGCGACGATGATGTACTGACACCGGTAAATGAAGAAGAGGTAATCACTACTATTACTGCAACGTTTACACCACAGACTGGCGGTACACCAATAATCCTAAAATCACAGGATCTTGATGGCGACGGCCCTGAAGCACCCGTGCTAACAGTGTCGGGAGATTTTACTACCGGTATGACTTACAACGGTACTGTTACTTTTTTTAATGAGCTTGCCAACCCTGTTGAGGATATAACCGAAGAGGTACAGGAAGAGGGTGACGAACACCAGATTTTCTTTCAGGAAAATGGCGTAGGAAACATTACTTATACGGATGAAGACGTAAACGGAAACCCTATAGGCCTTAATTTTACATTTGAGGCAAGTGAAACCGCAGCATCAGGAAACTTTACAATTACGCTTATACACGAGCCTAATAAAACTGCACAGGGTGTTAGCGATGGCGATATTACCAATGCAGGTGGAAGTACCGATGCTATTGCAACCTTTAGTGTAAATGTTACACAGCCATAAAGGGGCTTATTTGTAAACACCTCTTTATCAACAGGGGTGTTTACAATTATTTATACATTAGCTAACATTTAATTTAATAATTCATTAATTTAGTTAAATATTTACCACGATCACCAAAAAACTAAATTATGGATTCAAAATTCACCAAAATTGTAAGAATACTTTTGGGAGTTATCCTCTTAGTATTCGGCCTCAACAAATTCCATCCATTTATACCATTACCACAACCACCAGAAGCCGCTGCCAATTTTATGGAATCACTTATACAAACAGGATATGTGCTCTATGTAGTGGCAATTTTTGAAGTTTTTATCGGCTTTATGCTGCTCATTAAAAAATGGGTAGCTTTTGTAATTCTCCTATTAGTACCTATCTCTTTAAACATTTTACTGTTTCACCTGTTTTTAGATATTCCGGCTATAGCAACAGCCATAGTAGTAGTGGTATTAAACGGCATACTGATTTACAAATACCGTCAAAAATACAAGCCTTTGTTTACCTGATAAACGGATTTGATTATTTTTGTGTAAATCCAAAAAAACAGAGTCCAATGAACAAATCAGTAATAACCATGGCATTGGCTTGCAGTCTTACCATGAACGCACAATTACACACGAATAATCAGGAAATAAAATACCCGCAAACCCGAAAAGGAGAAACTACTGATGATTACTTTGGCACCAAAGTACCAGACCCTTACCGTTGGCTGGAAGATGACCGTTCTGAAGAAACAGCCGAATGGGTAAAGGCACAGAATAAAGTTACTTTTGGCTATCTGGAAAAGATACCCTTTCGTGAAGAGATAAAGAAACGGATAGAGCAGTTATGGAACTATGAGAGGATATCAGCTCCGTTTAAGGAGGGCGATTACACCTACTATTATAAAAATGACGGCCTGCAAAACCAGTCGGTGCTTTACCGTAAAGACAAAAATGGCAAAGAAGAGATATTTCTTGACCCCAATACTTTTTCTAAAGACGGCACTACTTCACTAGGCGGAGTTAGCTTTACCAAAAAAGGAGACCTGGCCGCTTATTCCATTTCTGAAGGAGGAAGCGACTGGAGGAAAATTTTTGTGATGGACACAAAAACCAAAAAAATTATTGGTGAAACTATCACAGATGTAAAATTTAGCGGTATTGCATGGAAAGGTAATGAAGGATTTTACTATTCAAGCTACGACAAACCAAAAGGCAGTGAACTATCTGCAAAGACCGACCAGCATAAACTGTATTACCATAAGCTGGGCACGCCGCAAAGCAGCGATAAGGTAATTTTTGGCCTGGAGCAAAAAAGAAGATATATAGGAAGCAGGGTGACTGAGGATGAAAAATATCTTGTTATATCAGCAGCCAATTCTACTTCTGGTAACGAATTGTATATACAAGACCTTACAAAACCTAATAGCCCTATTGTTACTGTAGTAGGCAATTTTGATACCGATACTTATATACTGGACAATAATGGCACTACCCTGATCATTTCTACCAACTACAATGCGCCTAATAACAAAATTGTAACTGTAAACGCTTCTAACCCTACTCCTGAAAACTGGAAAGAGCTTATCCCTGAAACCGAAAATGTATTAACTCCCTCAACAGGAAGCGGTTATATTTTTGCTGAGTATATGAAGGATGCCATTTCACAGATAAAGCAATATGATTACAACGGTAAATTTATACGCGAGGTAACACTGCCGGGGGTGGGTACTGCAGGTGGCTTTGGCGGCAAGAAAAAGGAGGAAACACTTTACTACTCGTTCACAAATTATGTAACGCCCGGAAGTATTTACTCTTACAACCCAGAAACAGGCAAATCTGATTTATACAAAAAACCGGATGTAGATTTTAACAGCGAAGATTATGTTTCCAAACAGGTTTTTTACACCTCAAAAGACGGTACTAAAGTCCCTATGATAATTACCCATAAAAAAGGTGTGGAACTTAATGGTAAAAACTCAACTATACTTTATGGTTATGGAGGTTTTAACATCAGCCTTACGCCTTCATTCAGCATCAGTATGGCAGTATGGATGGAAAATGGCGGTATCTATGCCGTAGCAAATCTAAGGGGTGGCGGAGAATATGGCAAGAAGTGGCACGATGCGGGAACCAAACTGCAGAAACAAAATGTATTTGACGATTTTATTGCTGCTGCAGAATACCTGATAGCAAACAATTACACATCTTCTGACTATTTAGCGATAAGCGGAGGCTCTAACGGCGGACTGCTGGTAGGCGCTACTATGACACAGCGTCCTGACTTGATGAAGGTTGCTCTGCCGGCTGTGGGTGTGCTGGACATGCTTCGTTACCATACTTTTACAGCAGGTGCCGGATGGGCATACGATTATGGAACAGCCGAAGACAGCAAAGAAATGTTTGAATACCTTAAAGGCTATTCTCCTGTACATAATGTAAAAGAAGGTATTGAATATCCGGCAACATTAATAACAACTGGAGACCATGATGACAGGGTGGTACCGGCACACAGCTTTAAGTTTGCAGCAACGCTTCAGGAAAAGCATAAAGGCAGTAATCCTGTATTGATACGTATTGGTGTAAAGGCAGGCCACGGTGCCGGAAAATCCATTACACAAATGATTGAGGAGTATTCTGATATTCAGGCTTTCACACTTTATAATATGGGAGTTATACCTAAAAAATAAAGCTTCAGTATACAGTCTCAGTGGGCAGTTTGTTCGCTGAGACTGATTTATAATAAATATCCTATTACTATAGAACCATAGTAATATCCCTGTATTACATTGTTTGAAAGTTCTTTACCGCGGTAGTTAAAGGAGTAAGAAAGGTTCCAGTTATTCCTTCGGTATTTTATACCAGCCTCGGCATTAAACCTCCAGTTTATAAGCGGAAAAGTTATAGGGCTGTCGTCATTAAATGGGCTGCCCTGTATGGTAGTATCATAATACTGGTAATTAATCATTGGATTAATAAACAGAAAAAACTCCCTTTTTTCTTCATATGTTTCTTTATCATGGCTTAAAACCGCTCCATGCAGGGAAGATTCATAAACAGGCAATAGTGGCCGTTTAAGGCTTATCCTAAGCAATGGTCCTGCCGTGAATCCGGTAAAAATGGTGCCTGCATAAACTTCTGCCTGCAGGTGAATATCTACTTTCTCTTTATAGCTGCCGGCAAATATTTTATCAGAATAAAAAAGCCCTGCCTGCAGCCCGGGTGTTGTTTTTATCTGATACTCCCATCCTTTTACCGTAGGATAGCCAAAAAGCTTGTGCAGCTGCTCCTGAAACCCCTCTGCCAGGGACTCCTTGCCTACAATCCCAATCTGGAAATTGATTTTTAAAACACTCTCACTGGTATAAAAGGTATTCATACCCGCTTCCAGAAAAAGATAACCTGCATAAGGCCTGTCGTGCACATTCCATTTTTCTGCCCTAACAGTTTGCGGGTTATACATATACTGACCCGCTCTTAGTTCCGTTATTTTTTTGGCTATTTCAGGATTGTCGGAAGTATTAAGATACCTGTAAAAAAGCTCAATACCATTGGTATAATAACGATCGTGCTTAGGTGACGTATAAAGATCATTATCTGAAATAATGCCTATTTCTGCAGGCTTTTGAGCCGTTGCAAAAGAAGCGCTAAACAGCAGGTAAAAAAGTATTGAGGGCTTTTTTATCATTTTTTATAATCAAGGTCTACATATCGCATCAGCCTCACAATCCTGCCTTTTCTCCTGTTAATGTATGCAGATGAATTTGTTGCTCTGTATTTTAAAGGATTTGGCAGTATGGCTGCTATTCCCGCTGCTTCATATTTGGTAAGGTCTTTCGCATCTTTCCCATACCAGTGCTTAGCTGCTGCCTGTATACCATAAACCCCGTCGCCCATCTCTATGCTGTTAAGGTATACTTCCATTATACGTTCTTTGCTCCATAACAGTTCTATAAGAGCAGTAAAATATGCTTCCAGCCCTTTTCTTAAGTAGCTCCTCCCCTGCCATAGAAAAACGTTTTTGGCTGTTTGCTGGCTAATAGTACTTCCACCTTTCAGCTTTTTCCCTTTCTGATTATTCTTATAGGCTTTTTTCATAGCCTCAAAATTAAATCCGTTATGAGCAAGAAAAGTGTCATCCTCACTGGCAATAACTGCCTTTTGCATGTTAACCGAAATTTCATCTATCGAAACCCAGTCGTGGCTGCTGTGCATTTCCTCACCATCGGCTTTCTGTTCAAATGCACGGGTTATCATTAAAGGGGTAAACGGGACCGGAACAAAACGGAATAACAGTACTGACAGCACCGATAAAGCAATAAACCAAAGGAATAATTTAAAAAAGAAGCGGAATATTTTTCGCAGCATGAAACTATAGTAAGATGATTAGTATAGCGAAATTACGAATTAGTTAGTAACCAATACAACATCTTTAAAACGAATTAAAAAACTTATAACACATATTCCTATATTTGAAGAAACACGCCTTTATGAAAAGAATCATAGTCTTTTTTTTATTTCTATATAGTTTTACCGGGCTTTGCCAGAAGCAACTTCAGAAAACATCTATAGTTGAAAAATACTGGAGATATGATTTTTCTGAAGATGCACTTAATTTTTATTTTGGATTAAAGCACATAAAAGATTCCCCTTACAAATACAGCTTTAGATATAAACAGCTAAACCGGGTTTATAATTTATATAGCAATGATACTGTCAATTTTCACGGTACTGTATTAAACACTATTGTTCACTATAATTATCCTGACAAAATAAATCACAAAGGCGAGTATATATATAATGTTATGTCTATTGAAGATTCAATCGCAACTAAGGCTGCTAAAATCATATTAGACAATAATTTATTTAACATCCCGGGAAGTAAAGACATAGAAGAATGGAACCCTAACTGGTTGGATTGCCCCGGAGCAGGATTTGTTTTAAAAAAAAATACACTTACAAAAGAAACATATTACAGATGTCCCGGCGGGCAATCAAAAAATGATATTCCAGAGATAAATAGTATTACAAAATCTATAAAAGAATTAAATGCAATATTAGAT
>CAMPIZ010000128.1 GCA_946886675.1 uncultured Flavobacterium sp. | reverse complement strand
GGGTAATTCAGAAGAAGTAAAAATACATTATCAGGATATAGGAAGAGGAAAACCTGTAATACTTATACACGGCTGGCCCCTTAATCTTGAAATGTGGGAATACCAGTTTAGCGAACTTCCAAAGCATAATATACGTGTTATAGCATACGATAGAAGAGGTTTTGGAAAATCATCACGCCCATGGGAAGGCTATGATTATGATTCTCTGGCATCCGACCTTAAAGCCCTTATAGAAGAACTTGATCTGGTTGATGTTACACTTGTAGGTTTTTCTATGGGTGGAGGAGAAGTTGCCCGTTACCTGTCTAAATATAATAATGACGAAAGAGTAAGTAAAGCAGTTTTAGTAAGTGCAGTAACACCTTACTTATTAAAGACAGATGATAATCCTACAGGATTGCCACAGGAACAGTTTGACACTATAAGAGAGCAGCTTGAAGAAGATAGGCCGCATTTTCTTGCTGGCTTCAGTAAGCAATTTTATGGAGTTCACTTATTCAGTAACCCGGTAAGCGATGAGTTTTTGCATAGAGACCTCATGCTTACTATGAATTCAGCAGGTTATGCAACTGTAAAAACAATGCAGGCATGGTCTACAACCGACTTTAGGAATGACCTGCCAAAAATAAACATTCCTGTATTGGTAATTCACGGTAAAGCAGATGAAACTGTGCCTATTGATGGATCTGCTGATGAAACAGTAAAATATGTTCCTCACGCAGAATATATAGTTTATGATGATGCCCCTCACGGATTATTCTATACTCATAAGCATAAATTTAATGAGGATCTGCTTACATTTATATCAGGAGAAAAAATTAAAGATTTTGACTGGAAAGCCTAAAAAGTTTTTTAGATAAAAGAAAAACCGTAACGCAGTTAAGTGTTACGGTTTTGAAATATAAAAAAGGGTTGGATAAATAGCTTATTTATTAGCTGTTAAGCATAACCGGCATAACCAGCATAGTAACAGTTTCACCTTCATCAAGGCCATCTACCGGGGTTAGAATACCGGCTCGGTTAGGCAGTGACATTTCCAGTTGTATTTCATCACTGTGCAGGTTGGTTAACATCTCTGTAAGGAAACGCGAATTAAAACCTATCTGCATATCATCTCCTTGATAATCACATGTTAATCTTTCTTCAGCTTTGTTAGAATAGTCAATATCCTCAGCAGAAATATTTAATTCCGTACCTGCAATTTTCAGGCGTATCTGGTGTGTTGTCTTGTTTGAGAAAATAGCGACACGACGAACAGAACTTAAAAACTGTGTTCTGTCTATCAGTAATTTGTTAGGGTTCTCTTTTGGAATAACCGCTTCATAGTTAGGATATTTTCCATCTATTAAACGGCAGGTTAATACATAATTATCAAACGAGAAAGTAGCGTTAGAGTCGTTATATTCAATTTTAACTTCTGCATCAGATGTAGAAAGAATACCTTTAAGAATATTAAGCGGTTTCTTTGGCATAATAAAGTCTGCCACCTGAGAAGCCTTTACATCTGTCCTGGCATACTTAACAAGCTTGTGTGCATCTGTAGCAACAAAGGTTAATCCCTCTGGTGAAAACTGGAAGAAAACTCCCGACATTACCGGGCGAAGATCATCATTTCCGGCAGCAAAAATAGTTTTGCTTACAGCAGTTGCAAGAACTTCTGCAGGTACAACAGTAGAAGAAGGGTCTTCAAGCGATACAGCCTTAGGAAACTCTTCACCGGCTGCATAAGCAAGCGCATATTTACCGGAATTAGAGCTTATTTCTATAGTATTGTTGTCCTCAACAGTAAAGGTAAGGGGCTGTTCCGGAAATGTTTTTAAAGTTTCCAGCAATAATTTTGCAGGTACAGCTACGCTTCCCTGGCTTTCTGAATCTATTTCCAGAGCTGCAGACATTGTAGTCTCAAGATCTGAAGCAGAAACTGTAAGCTGGTTATTGTTTAACTCAAACAGGAAATTATCTAAAATAGGTAATGTATTGCTGCTGTTTATAACGCTGCCCAAAACCTGAAGCTGTTTAAGCAAATATGAACTGGATACTATAAATTTCATTTCTCTTGGTCTTTATTTTCGTAAAAATTTACGTTTCACAAATATATCGTAATCAAACTGAATAGTGAAACATTTTTTATTAACACCTATCGCGAATATTTCCTTTTTCGAAGGAATGTGAACAGTAATCCAAACAACAGTAAAATAATAATTGGTAATCCGACAGTTATAAACTGCGCGGTTGTATAATTTTCATAAACTTTCTCCTTGTTGAGCAGGGGCAGGCTTACATCTTTACTACGGATGTTAATAAGTCCGTTATCATCAAGAAGGTAATTTACACAGTTCATCAGGAAAGCTTTGTTGTCATAAAGCTGATTCGTCCATTTATCATATCCCAGCTCCAGAGGTTGATAGTTTTGGTCGAGCTGGTTTTTAATAATATCACCATCTGCAATAACAATCATCTTATTATCAACACCCTGTTCTTTAAAAGAAGCATCTTTAAAAGGTAATATTCTGTTTTCAAACACAGAGCTGAATTTACCTTCTAACAATACCGAAACCGGAATGTACCCTTTACCTTCATATTCTTTAAGGTTAAGAGGTTCTGCAACCATATCCAGTTTAACCTCCACGGGTGTACCTATAATTTTGGAAGCACCGGAAGACTCTAAAAGCACTGTTTTGTTTATATTGTTGCTTAGCGTGTCAATAGAGTTTGCAAAATCCAGTTTAATACCATCAAGGTTTTTAGTGATAGGGTGTTGCGATTCAGGATAGATAAAAGGTGCGTATTTCCAAAAATATTCATGGTATTGTGTCCCGCTTCCCGTTTCTCCGGTGGCCAGCTGAATCATTGTTGCCTGTTCATCCTTAACCAGGTTCGGGTTAATCCTAATACCATATTTAAAGAACATGTCGTTTACATTAAGATCCCGCGGAAATGCCAGGGTACTGCCTTTTTCATTGTAAAGGCTGTCCATTTCAATATTCACTGCATCTATCATCCACAATGTCTTGCCACCATCAACTATATATTGATCCAGTACTTGTTTTTCCTCATCTGTAAAAGCCTCTGTTGGTTTTGCAATAACAGCGAGGTCATATTCTTTAAGGCTTTTTAATGTATTTACCGGGTTTGCTGCAACAGAATCAAGCGTAAATGGCGCTATATAATAGCTTTCCCTTATTTGCTTTAAAAAATTAGCGATAAAGACTTCGTGCAGTTCGCCATTACCCTTAATTACGGCAATTTTTTTCTCTTTTTCGTTTGTTACTTTGCTTACAGCCTCGGCAAAAGCATATTCAAGATGCTGAACTGAGCTCACTACTTTTTCGGCAGTTGAAGCGCCCATCATATTTTTAAGGAGTTGCACTTTTGTAGTTTTATCTCCATAGTTTACAAGTGCCCACGGGAAAACCACTTCCTGAGACTGTTTACCTTTATCTTCAACAGTAACGTTAATAGGAGTAAGCCCTAAACTGTATAGATCACGAATGGCCCTGTCCTTATCCTCTTCATCCTCCAGCGGATTACTAAACTGGAATATAATATTAGGGTTATAGGCCTTAAATTCCTCCAGCAACTGCCTGGTTTCGTCCTGAAGCCTTTTAAACTCTCCCGGAAAATTCCCTTCCAGAAAAACATCTATATATATAGGCTCCTGTGGTTTTTCAATAATGTTTAAGGTAACGTTTGATAATGTATAGCGCTTATCGTGTGTAAGGTCAAAACGCTTAAAGAAGTAATTACCTGCAAAGTTAATGGCTAACAATACCAGTATAACAATTAGCAGCTGTTTTCTCATTTTTTGTTTAGTTACTTCCATTACCATTTAAGCGTTTTAAGTTTATAAACCGTAAGTGATAAAAATAGTACAGCTATACTTATAAAGTAGATAACATCGCGTGTATCTATAACACCGCGGCTTATACTTTTATAGTGGTAATCCATACCAAGCGATGCAACAAAATTATTTAAGTCTCCGGCTATTTGGGAAAGGCCTTCAAAACCAAAATAAAAAAAGAAACAAAGAAAAACAGAAACTATAAAAGCTACTATCTGGTTATCAGAAAGGGTAGAGGTAAATATACCTATTGCTGTATAGCCGGCTATTAAAAACAGTAGTCCAAAGTAAGAACCCAGTGTACTCCCCACATCTATATTACCCTGTGGATCGCCAAGTGACGAAATAACAAATACATAAATAACGGTAGGCAGTATTGCCAGTATTATTAATAAAAGCGCTCCTAAAAATTTACCATTTACTATTTGCCATACACTTAATGGTTTTGTAAATAAAAGTTCTATTGTTCCCTGTTTTTTTTCATCGGAAAAACTTCGCATAGTAACTGCCGGGATAAGGAAAATTAATATCCATGGGGCCAGTGTAAAAAAGGGCGTAAGGTCTGCAAACCCACTATTGAGTATATTAAAGTCCCCTTCAAATACCCAAAGAAAAAGCCCGTTTAACAAAAGAAAAATAGCGATGACCAGATACCCAATAGGCGAACCAAAAAAGGATTTGATCTCTCTTAACAGCAAAGCTTTCATTTATACTAATTATGTTTTATGGTAAACTTACTTCTTTATCTACACTCCAGGCCTGTGCTTTTTCCCTGAACAGTTTTTTTGTGAAACTCCATACTTCAAAAAACAGGTCGGAATTGCGATAGCTTTCCAGGTCATCTTCTGTTTCCCAGTAGCTGTATGTAAAAAATACTGCGGGGTCCTGCCTGTCCCTGTACAGTTCTAAAAAACGGTTTCCGGGATAGTTTCGTATATGATGCTTAACCTCATGAAAATTTTTAAGGAAAATATCCACTTTATCCTCCTGGAAATTCATCTTTACAATTCGTACAAACATACTGTTTTTTATCTTTTATTTTAGGTGATTAGTCTTTAAAAACTACATTAACCACATCCCTGAATTTAAGCCCCAAAAGTGACTTTGCAGTGCCAACGGTAAGGGGGTTACTACGATATATAGCAATTTCCAGGAAACCTGCCTCATTAAAAATAGCAAGCTTTTCTCCTTCATAATCCTTAAGTGAAAACTTTTGGCTTGCAGGAAAATCAGAATATCCCGATTTAATAGCCTTAATTGTTTTGGTACTAAAGGTAATTTCAAAATCACGGCCCCGAGCTACTTCCTTAACCAGTTTTTGAGATATATTTGTTACACAGTTACCAAAATGGTCTATATAGACCACATACCCTTTTATAGCATTTTTATCTCCTGAAACTATTGCCTGCAGCTCGTTTGTTTCCTTTAGTGACTTTATTTCCTTACCAATTACGCTAAGCGAACCGCCTTTTGCCAAATGGCAGGCTGTGGTTACAAAAACATCCATATCGGTGGAGCCGTTAGGCAGGCGGTCATGAATATTTATTTCCACTATTCGCTGAGGCACTACTTTTCGTGTAAGTATACTTAGTATACCATTGTCTGCACAAATAAAATAATGGTCGTTCCACTGCATAGCAATGTGCCTTGTTTCTTTAGTAAGTTCGGCATCCACACCTATAAGATGTACGGTTCCTTTGGGGAAACTGCCATAAGCCGCGCCAATTACATAACTGGCTTCCGAAACATTAAATAAATCAATATGATGGGAGATGTCAACAATTCTGGCATCTGCCAGTTCAGATATAATTTTCCCTTTCAAAGCGCCAACAAAATGGTCTTTGATACCAAAATCGGTAGTAAGGGTAATTA
>CAMPIZ010000127.1 GCA_946886675.1 uncultured Flavobacterium sp. | reverse complement strand
ACTCTATAGATGATCAAATAAGAAGGGATAAGGTAACAAAGAAAGTAAAAGAGATGAGAGGCTTTTACAAACATCTTACAGCATACCTGGCTGTTAATATATTTTTGTTATTAATTAAGGTTTTTAACCTCAAGGAACACGAAAATTTCTTTATATGGGGTACTTTTTCTACTGCTATATTTTGGGGAATAGGGCTTTTTTTTCATTGGTACAGTGTTTTTGGAGCAGACATTGTTCTTGGTAAGGACTGGGAAGAACGCAAAATAAAAGAGATGATGGAAAAGAATAAAAATAAAAATAAGTAATCATTATCAGAAAACAGAATCAGGGAGTTCCGGTACATAACTCTTACGTCTGAAACAAACTCACCAACCAAAGACCAATGAACGTTATCATTATAGAAGACGAAAAGCCAGCTGCCAGGCTATTACAGCGAAAGCTGCAAAAGTTAAATATTCAGGCAGATACTATGCTACACTCTGTAGAGGAAGCAATACAGTGGTTTGGCAAAAATGAGCAGCCTGACCTTATTTTGCTTGATATACAATTGTCGGACGGGCTTTCATTTGAGATTTTTGAAACAATTCCCGTAAACAGTGCAGTTATTTTTACTACTGCTTATGATGAGTATGCCCTCAGGGCCTTTAAGCTTAACAGTATAGATTATTTATTAAAACCTATTGATGAGGAGGAACTTGAGCAGGCAATTAATAAGTATAAAGAAAGGATACCTTTACAACAGAATTTTTCGTTTGATTTTGATCAGATAAAGCGAATGCTGGTTAACCCGGTACAAAAATCATATAAAAAGCGCTTTACCATAAAAATGGGGCAGCATCTCAAAATGATAAATACAGAAGATGTTGAATGTTTTTACAGCGAGAATAAAGGGACTTACACCCATACTTTTGATAATCGCGATTACCTTTTAGATATTACACTGGAACAGCTGGAAAATGAACTGGACCCAAAGCAGTTTTTTCGCGTTAGCAGAAAGTTTATAGTTTCTGTAAATGCCATTAAGGATATTGTAATGTATACAAATTCAAGGCTTAAAATAATATTACCAACCTTTAAGGAGGACGAGGTAATTGTGAGCCGCGAACGTGTAAATGATTTTAGGGAATGGTTGGGGTAGTATGTAATCTTAATATGGGTAAAGGGAATAAGGCATAAAAAAAACTGTTCGGTAAACTAATATTCGGTTTACAGAACAGTTCCTGAAATTGTGGTTATATTACCTGAAGGATAGCGGGCTATTCAAAAATAGATAATATCTCTTTCTTGGCTTTGCCAAGCTTCTTTTCAAGTCTTCCCCACATTTCATCTTCTTTGCCTTCTTCATACATCAGATCATCATCTGTAAGTTCGGCATATTCCTGTTTCATTTTTCCTTTAAATTCATTCCAGTTTCCTCTAATCTCTTCTTTATTAGGCATAACTTCAAAGTTTTAAGTTGTTTTTATAACAATAAAGTTAGTCATTCAAAACAGTTAATGCCAGAGGTTTAGTACAACTTTAACCGCTTACTAAATTGATGTGAAAATTCTAGGCGGTTTTTGTAATTTCTTGTGAGTTTCTGTTGCTTTCAAGTATAAGGTAATATTGTATCCCAAACTGTAGTGAAGCTGTAACCAGGTGTACTGATTGCATACCGAACGGAAAATCAAGATAGTACATTGCAACTCCCGAAGCTATTTCTATAACAAGCAACCATAATACCCATTGGGTTTTAGCATACCCAAGATTAAGCTTCTTGTTTCTTATATACAACCATAAGTTAACCCCAAACACCACAAAGGAAAAAGTGCGGTGTATGTAAAAAGTTACCTGCGGGTTATTGAATATCATATCCATATTATCATATCCTAATGCTTTTACCTGTTCATCTACAAACTGGCGCACCTGTGTGCCAAGTACAACCTGTATAAGGGTAAAAATTATAGATATAACCAAAAGTGTCTTAAAGGTTTTATCCTGCTTAAAGTTTCCTGCATTTTGTTTTGCCCTATTGAGTATATTGAGTATAATACCTACAATAACCAGTGCCATAACCATGTGTATGGTAATTTTTACAGGGTTTAATACTGAATATACTACTGTAGCCCCAAGCCATGCCTGGAAGCCCATAAGAAATACTGTTATCCAGGACAAGAGTATAATTTTTGTTTTTGCTTTATTGTAAACAATTAGGGCTATTACCGCCATAATGAATACTGCGAGCCCTGCCAATGCTCCCACCAGCCTGTTTACATATTCTACCCAGGTATGGACAGGGTTAAACTGTGCATAATCATGTTTTGTATAGGCTTCCCAGTTGGTTTCACTATAGGCGTTATTGGTAGTAAAGGTTTCCTTTGCCACCCACAACTTTTCATCTTTAATAATAACCTGCCCTTTCCTGAACTCATGGTTTGGGCTCCAGGTAAGCTCAGTCACATCAGTAGGCGGAATGTAGTAACCAAAACATCTTGGCCAGTCCGGACATCCCATTCCGGAGCCAGTCATACGGACTAATGCTCCTGCCACAATCACAAGGTATACGAGTACCAGTGCTATTTTTGCTGATTTTATAAATTTTTGTTTCATTTTGTTTTGAGTTTTCCTGCAAGGTCTTTTTATGACCTTGTAGGTATCATAATAAACAAACCTACAAGGTTTATAAAACCTTACAGGTTCATTTCTGTTTTATTGGACTAATCCCATCTTCTTAGCCTTTGCCATCATAAAATCGTGGGCAGCATTATATTCATTTGGTATTTCGCCTTCCAGGATGGCTTCTTTTATAGCTTCTTTAAGCATACCAATTTCACGTGATGGCTTTAGGTTAAAAGCTTCCATAATCTCTTCTCCTGAAATAGGCGGCTGAAAATTACGCACATGGTCTCTTTCTTCCACTTCTACAATTTTCTTGCGTACTATCTTAAAGTTATTATGGTACTTTTTAAATTTTTGCGCGTTTTTAGTGGTGATATCCGCAGCACAAAGTGTCATAAGGTCATCCACATCTTCGCCCGCATCAAAAATCAGCCTGCGCACGGCCGAATCGGTTACTATATCCTGTGCCAGTACAATAGGGCGTGAGCTAAGCATCACCATTTTTGCCACATACTTCATTTTGTGGTTAAGCGGCATGTGAAGCCTTTCAAAAAGTTTTTTTACCATTTTGCCACCCAAAAATTCATGCCCGTGGAATGTCCATCCCTGTTTTTTGCTGAATTTTTTGGTAGGCGCTTTGCCTATATCGTGCAGCAGGGCAGCCCATCTAAGCCATACGTCTTCCGTGTTTGGAGCTATGTTATCTACTACCTCAAGCGTATGGTAAAAATTATCTTTGTGTGTTTGCCCTTCAACTTCTTCTACGCCTTTTAGCGCAGTAAGTTCCGGTATTATTATATCTAATAACCCTGTTTTTTCCAGTAGGATAAATCCAACTGAAGGCCTTGGAGCCATCAGTATCTTGTTAAGTTCGTCTACTATACGCTCGCCGGATATTATTTTAATACGTTCCTTATTACGCTTAATGGCTTTAAGTGATTCTTCCTCAATGGTAAAGTCAAGCTGTGTGGCAAAGCGTATAGCGCGCATCATACGTAAAGGATCATCAGAATATGTAATGTCCGGATCCAGAGGTGTACGTATAATTTTATTATGCAGGTCTTCAACACCATTAAACGGATCTACCAGTCTTCCAAAATCATTTTTACCCAAGGAGAGTGCAAGGGCGTTAATGGTAAAATCGCGGCGGTTCTGGTCATCTTCCAGCGTGCCGGTTTCCACATCAGGATTGCGGCTTTCGCTGCGGTAGGACTCTTTTCTGGCTCCTACAAATTCTACATCTATATACTCGCCCTTAGTTTCCTCAAAGCGCAGCATAGCTGTGCCATAGTTTTTAAATATCTGTACTTTAGGGTTTTTAGGCAGTAGCGACGACACTTTTTGAGCCAAATCTATGCCGCTGCCTACAGCAACAATATCTATATCTTTTTTAAAATCCCTCTTTAAAAGAAAATCCCTTACAAACCCGCCTATTACATAGCTATCAACGTTAAGCTCGGTGGCTGCCTGCGAGGTGATTTCAAATATCCTGTTATTAAGTGCTTCTTTATATGAAGTATTGTTTTCCATTTAAGGTCGTATCACTTTTACCTGTAAATCATTACCAAGCTTAATGATGGTAGATGGCCTGGCTGCAACTTTATCGTGGTGCAAATTTACGATATAGTCTACTCCATCCAAAATATGATGGTCTATTTCTTTAAAAGAATTAGGTGTAGGCATACCACTTATATTAGCCGATGTGGATACCAGTGGTTTTTTCATCCGCTCCATAAGCTTAAAGCAAAAAGGTTCTTTTACCAGGCGTACACCAAGTGTGTTATCCGGAGCAATAATGTTTTGTGCCACATTACGTGGGTTGTCCAGTATCAGTGTGGTAGGTTTTTCCGAAAGGTCCAGTATCTGCCAGACGACTTCAGGTATTTCTTTAAATACATTATACATCATGCGTTCGCCGTTCATAAGCACTATCATACTTTTACTCTCCTCACGCTGCTTGAGGGCATATATTTTTTTTACAGCTTCGGGATTAGTGGCGTCACAACCTATTCCCCAAACGGTATCAGTAGGATAAAGTATAATACCCCCGTTTTTAATCACCTCAAAGGCATTGTGTACTTCTGTATTTATATCTGTATTCATGTTTAATTTTTATAGTTATTAAGGGTATCAACAACTTTTTGTATTTCTTCATTAGTAAGTACAGGGCTTATAGGCAGGCTCAATACTTCATTGTGAATCTGTTCCGTTACAGGCAGTGACAAATGGTTATATTCTTTATAAGCTTCCTGCCTGTGCGGTGGTATTGGATAATGTATAAGCGTTTGTATGCCATTATCAATAAGGTACTGTTGCAGCTTATTCCTGTTTTTAGTACGTATAACAAAAAGATGCCACACGTGTAACAGGCTCTCCTTTGCGGCCTTTATAGCAGGCAGTATAATCTCATGGTTTTTTATATTGTCAATATAATACTGTGCTATTTCCCTGCGCCTTTTGTTTTCAGCATCAAGATATTTCAGTTTAACCGAGAGCACTGCGGCCTGCATTTCATCAAGCCTCGAGTTAAGTCCTTTATATTTATTGATGTATTTTTCCTGAGAGCCATAGTTGGCCAAAGTTCTTACAGTAACTGCTAATTTGCTGTTATTTGTTGTAATGGCCCCCCCATCGCCAAGAGCGCCCAGATTTTTACCGGGATAAAAACTAAAAGCCGCGGCATCTCCCAGGTTTCCTGTTTTTATACCATTCCATTCTGCCCCAGTGGCCTGTGCATTGTCCTCAATAACAAGGAGGTTATGTTTTTTTGCCAGTTCTCTAAGCGTTTCCGAGAAAACAGCCTGCCCATAAAGATGTACTATTAAAATAGCTTTGGCCTTAGAAGTTATGCCGGATTCTATTTTTGAAACATCAATATTATAAGTGTTGATGTCGGGCTCTGTAAAAACGGGTATAAGGCCATTGTCTGTTATGCTTAATACAGATGCTATATAGGTATTTGCAGGAACAATAACCTCATCTCCTGCCTTTAAAACACCAAGCTCAATATAGGCCTTAAAAATTATTCGCAATGCATCCAGACCGTTAGCAACCCCTATGGTATTTTCACACCCAATATAATTGCAAAGGTTTGTTTCAAAAGCTTTAACTTCCTGACCCATAATATACCACC
>CAMPIZ010000126.1 GCA_946886675.1 uncultured Flavobacterium sp. | reverse complement strand
CATTAATACGGCTTACATATTTACCTATTACATCAAACTCGAGATTAACTATAGTGCCTGGTTGTATAAATTTAAAATTAGTATGCTCATATGTATAAGGTATAATTGCCACACTAAACTCGTTTATTTTTGAGTTTACAACGGTAAGACTCACTCCGTTAACCGTGATGGAACCCTTTTCAATAGTAATATTGCTTAGAGTTTTATCATATTCAAAAGTATAGTACCAACTTCCGTTTGCTTCCTCTACATTTTTGCAAACCCCTGTTTGGTCTACATGGCCCTGTACAATATGCCCGTCCAGCCTGTCGCCCAGTTTCATGCCGCGCTCCAGGTTTATAATGTTACCTTCCTGCCATTTTCCTAAATTGGTTTTTTCTAAGGTTTCTTTTATAGCGGTTACAGTATAGGTGTCTTCCGTTAACGATACTACAGTAAGGCAAACGCCGTTGTGCGATACACTTTGGTCAATTTTTAATTCCGGTGTTAAAGATGATTGTATGGTTATGTGTAAATTATCCTGTTCTCTCTTTATTTCTTTAATGGTTCCAAGTGTTTCTACGATTCCTGTAAACATCCTGATTTAATTTTATAAATTTGCAGTTCAAAAGTAGCAAATTCTAAAGCCATTATGACCAAAAAAGCTGAAAATGTAATTGTAGGAATCTCAATAGGTGATCTTAACGGGATAGGTGCCGAAGTAGTGCTTAAAACCTTTGAGGATACAAGAATGCTGGAGTTTTGTACCCCTGTAATTTTTGCAAACGTAAAAATTATGTCTTTTATAAAAAAGGCGCTGGGACTGCATGATATAAACCTGCATGGTATAGATAGTATTGACCAAATGGTGCATGGCAGGCTTAATGTGCTAAATGTATGGAAGGAAGGCGTAAATATAGAATTTGGTGTAAATAATGATGTGGTAGGCGACTATGCTATAAAGTCTTTTGTGGCAGCTACCCGTGCATTAAAGCAAAAAGATGTTGATGTGCTGGTTACAGCGCCTATTAATAAATACAATATACAATCGGAAGAGTTTAAATTCCCGGGACATACCGATTATCTAAACCAACAGTTGGATGGCGATGCGCTCATGCTTATGGTACACGATAATCTTAGGATTGGTTTGCTTACAGATCATCTTCCGGTTAATGAGGTATCCGGTCACCTTACTGAAGAACTGATAAAGAAGAAACTGCTCACAATAAATCAAACACTTAAAGAGGATTTCAGAATAAGCAAACCTAAAATTGCTGTACTGTGTCTAAATCCACATTGTGGAGATGGAGGTGTGATAGGGAATGAAGATGATAAGCTGCTTAAGCCTGTATTGAGAGAATTATTTGATGAAGGTATACATGTGTTTGGCCCGTTCTCGGCAGATGGTTTTTTTGGGAGCGGCGCCTATGAAAAATATGATGCTGTTATAGCTGCTTACCACGATCAGGGCCTTGTGCCGTTTAAAACACTCTCGTTTGGTAATGGTGTTAATTACACCGCCGGGCTTGAAGGGATAAGGACATCGCCGGATCATGGCACGGCTTATGATATAGCTGGTAAGGGGGAAGCCGATTTTAACTCTTTTAAAGAAGCGGTATATTTAGCACTGGATGTTTTCAGTAACCGTAACGAGTATAAGGAGATAACAAAAAATCCCCTGAAAACTAAAGAAAAGCAGTTATAAACAAAAAAATGTTGACAACAGGTTTGGTTTTGCAATAATTTTATATCTTTGCACGCTCAAAACTGTTGTGATGAATGGGTTGGGATTGTGTAAGATACATAATCCGTAATTCATGTGAATTTTTAAAAATTGCACCACATGAAAGCAAGTAAAGAATTTTTAATCCAATTTATTGGGTTAAAACAGGGAAAGCACCAGTTTGAGTTTGAAATAAATAAGGCGTTCTTTGATAACTTTGAATTTGACGAATTTAATGATGTCAATGTAAAAGTTAATGTTGTTTTGGAGAAAAAGAGCACTATGCTGGAGTTAAACTTTAAGCATAAGGGTACGGTAAATGTTCCCTGCGACCTTACAAACGAAGATTTTGACCTGCCGGTAAAAGGCAAACTTAATCTTATAGTAAAGTTTGGTGACGAGTACAATGATGAAAATGAGGAAATACTGGTAGTGCCGCACGGTGAATACCAAATAGATGTTTCTCAGTATATTTATGAAATGATCGTACTATCTGTTCCTTCAAAACGTGTGCATCCGGGTGTTAAAGACGGAACACTGAACCCTGAAATATTAAACAAACTTGAGGAGCTGGCTCCCAAAGAAGAACATAAAGAAGAAACAAACACCGATCCCCGATGGGACGAATTAAAAAAACTATTAACGGATAAATAATATAGTAAAATGGCACATCCTAAGAGAAAGACCTCGAAAACGAGAAGAGACAAGAGAAGGACTCACTATAAAGCGTCTGTTCCTCAAATTGCTACATGTCCAGTTACCGGAGAAGCACATTTATACCACAGAGCTTACTGGCATGAAGGTAAAATGTACTACAGAGGACAGGTAGTAATAGACAAGCAGGAAGCGGTTGCTTAATTGTTAAGACATATAAGAGAAAAACTCTCACATCGTGAGAGTTTTTTTGTTAAACGCAATCTATTTGAAAATAAGGAAGGTTATTGCAGGGCGTTTTATAAATTTTTTGTAATTTCCACCACTTTTTCAAATTCCTTTTGAATTGAAATAATTTATCCTTATGAATAAAATAACAGCCGCCATTACAGCTGTAGGGGCCTATGTGCCTGATTTTGTGCTTTCAAACCAGGTTCTTGAAACAATGGTAGATACAAATGATGAGTGGATTACTACCCGTACAGGAATTAAAGAAAGGCGTATACTTAAAGATAAAGACAAAGGAACTTCCTTTTTAGCTATAAAAGCAGCAGAAGATTTACTGCAAAAATCAGGAACTAAGCCGGAGGAAGTAGATATGGTCCTGCTGGCAACCACAACTCCTGATATGCCTGTTGCTGCTACGGCAGTATATGTGGCCTCACAAATAGGCGCTGTTAATGCTTTTGCATACGACCTACAGGCAGCCTGCTCCAGTTTTTTATATGGTATGAGTACCGCATCGGCATATGTGCAAAGCGGGCGTTATAAAAAAGTATTGCTTATAGGGGCTGATAAAATGTCTTCTATTATAGACTATACAGACAGGGCTACCTGTATAATTTTTGGTGATGGTGCAGGAGCTGTATTATTTGAACCTAATTCAGATGGGCTTGGCCTTCAGGATGAATATTTAAGAAGCGACGGTATTGGCCGCGAATACCTTAAAATAGAGGCAGGAGGGTCTTTGCTTCCGCCTTCACACGAAACAATCGACAACAAACAGCATTATGTATTTCAGGATGGCAAAACCGTATTTAAATACGCGGTTTCTAACATGGCTGACGTAAGTGAAAAAATAATGCAGCGTAATAATCTGGCCAATGATGATGTTGACTGGCTTATTTCGCATCAGGCAAATAAAAGGATTATTGATGCTACGGCTTCAAGAATGAACCTTGACGATTCTAAAGTGCTGGTAAATATCGAAAAATACGGTAATACTACATCAGCAACATTACCTTTACTTTTAAATGATTTTGAAAGCCGCTTCAAAAAAGGAGATAATCTTATCTTTGCTTCTTTTGGAGGCGGATTTACATGGGGGTCTATCTATCTTAAATGGGCTTACGATAAAAAATAGAACAAACTAAACAAAATTCGGAAATTATGGATATTAGAGAGATTCAAAACCTAATCAAATTTGTGGCAAAATCCGGTGCTACCGAAGTTAAGTTAGAAATGGATGATTTTAAGATCACCATTAAAACAACAGAGGCTGGTTCAGAAGCTACTACAACTTATGTTCAGCATGTTCCTATGGCACAGGCTGCTCCACAGGCAGTGCCTCAGGCAACTCCTGCAGCGGCAGCTCCTGCGGCTCCTGCGGCGGCAGCTGCAGAAGAGGACAACTCTAAGTATATAACTGTTAAGTCGCCAATGATTGGTACATTATACAGAAAACCTTCTCCGGATAAAGCTCCGTTTGTAGAAGTAGGAAGCACAATTTCTAAAGGTGATGTGGTTTGCGTTATCGAAGCAATGAAGCTGTTTAATGAAATTGAATCTGAAGTATCAGGTAAAATCGTTAAAGTGCTGGTTGATGATGCATCGCCGGTTGAGTTTGACCAACCGCTGTTTTTAGTAGATCCGTCATAAGTAATTTTAGATACTGATTTAAAAATGAGGAGTAATTTCCTCATTTGCTTTATTTAAAATTTACCAGTTCAATTTAAAACTTCAATCGAATGTTCAAGAAAATATTAATTGCAAACAGGGGAGAAATTGCACTTCGTGTAATAAGAACCTGCAGGGAAATGGGCATTAAGACAGTAGCTGTATATTCTACTGCCGATGCAGAGAGCCTTCATGTAAAGTTTGCCGATGAGGCGGTATGTATAGGTCCTGCGCCAAGCAATTTATCATATCTTAAAATGTCTAATATTATTGCAGCTGCAGAAATTACTAATGCAGACGCGATTCATCCGGGATATGGTTTCCTTTCTGAGAATGCAAAATTCTCTAAAATATGCCAGGAGCACGGTATAAAATTTATTGGTGCTTCTCCGGAGATGATTGAGAAAATGGGAGACAAGGCTACTGCAAAAGCTACTATGAAAGCTGCAGGGGTACCTTGTGTTCCAGGTTCTGATGGTTTATTAGATTCTTTTGAGCATGCTCAAAAACTTGCAAAAGAATTTGGTTATCCTGTAATGCTTAAAGCTACTGCCGGTGGTGGTGGTAAAGGTATGAGGGCTGTTTGGAAAGCGGAAGAGCTTCAAAAAGCATGGGAGAGCGCCAAGCAGGAAGCTGCTGC
This sequence comes from uncultured Flavobacterium sp., assembly GCA_946886675.1. Next base: position 842 of record CAMPIZ010000126.1, on the reverse strand, counting down.
CTCTTTTGGTAATGATGGTATGTACATGGAGAAGCTTATCGAAGAACCTCGTCACATTGAGATTCAGGTAGTAGGCGATTCTTTTGGTAAAGCATGCCACCTTTCTGAAAGGGATTGCTCTGTGCAAAGGCGCCACCAAAAGCTTACTGAAGAGACTCCTTCTCCGTTTATGACGGATGAGCTTCGGGATGCTATGGGTAAGGCTGCTGTTAAAGCTGCAGAATTTATAAAATATGAAGGTGCCGGTACAGTTGAGTTCCTTGTGGACAAACACAGGAATTTCTACTTTATGGAAATGAATACCCGTATTCAGGTAGAGCACCCAATTACTGAGCAGGTTATCGATTATGACCTTATCCGCGAGCAGATACTTGTAGCTGCAGGTGTGCCAATTTCAGGTAAAAATTATCTTCCGCAGCTTCACTCAATCGAGTGCCGTATCAATGCAGAAGATCCGTATAATGACTTTAGGCCTTCGCCGGGTAAAATTACAACCCTGCATATGCCGGGTGGCCACGGTGTGCGTCTTGATACTCACGTATATTCAGGGTATACAATTCCGCCTAACTACGATTCTATGATTGCTAAGCTTATTACTACCGCCCAAACACGGGAAGAGGCTATCAATAAAATGAAGCGTGCCTTAGATGAGTTTGTGATTGAAGGAATTAAAACAACGATACCTTTCCACAGGCAACTTATGGATGAACCGGATTATGTAGCTGGTAATTATACAACAAAGTTTATGGAATCATTTAAGATGAAGGATCCAGAATAACATAAAGCCTCTGCACCGCAGAGGCTTTTTTTTGGTTATTAAATATAAATGTTTATATTCGGAA
>CAMPIZ010000125.1 GCA_946886675.1 uncultured Flavobacterium sp. | reverse complement strand
GTAGAAAATTTTTATTAGCGGCTCTGTTTATGCTAGGTTCGGGTGCAGCTTTTGCACAGTCAAACGTACTTAATGCAAAAACGCCAGATGAAATAGGAAAGAAGACCGAAGCAGAAATGCTTGCCGACAATGATAATCCTATGCCTTACGGTTACGTGGGCGACAGGGATATCCTGTTCAGTAAAAGGGTTTGGGAAGTTATCGACCTTGATGAAAGGATAAATTTTCCATTATACTTTCCTGTTGAGGATAATCTTGGAGAGAATAGAAAATCGCTATTCAATGTTTTAATTACCGCTATTAGAAACGGTGAGATTACAGAGGTTTACAGCGACTCTTATTTTAGGGACAAAATTGCACCTGAAAACATTGAACAGTTGTTTATTTATAAGGAACTTAACAGTTTCGGTATTGAAGTAACCAACCAGAATCTGGGCAAATCTGAAGAAGAATTAAAAGCAGAAGGCTTATTAACAGCTGAACACTATGATACTTCGGAAGTAAATGCTGCTGACGTTACCAAATACATGATTGAAGGATACTGGTACTTTGATAAAAGACAGGGAGAGCTTAAATACAGAATGATAGGTATTTGTCCTATGGCTGTTGATGCCCTTACTAAAATGAGGTTAGGTTCTGAAGCTGAACCAATTCAGTTATTCTGGGTATATTTCCCTGCGGCAAGAAATGTTCTTCACAAAGCTGATGCTTTTAACGAAAGAAACTCTTCTATGCCTATCACTTTCGATCACCTGTTAAACTCAAGACGTTTCAGTGCTGTAATTGTAAAAGTTGAAAACGTTTATGGTGACAGACTTATTGAGGATTACATGAAAGAGAATGCACAAATGCAGCTTCTTGAAGCTGAGCGTCTGAAAGAAGTTATACGTAACTTTGAGCAGGATATGTGGAATTACTAAAATGTAACTCTTATAATATATTAAACTCCTACTTTTTGAAGTAGGAGTTTTTTATTTTTGCCCTATGAAAGATTATATAATTGTTGGTGCCGGTATAGCCGGTATAAGTTTTGCTGAGACAGCATTTTTAAATAATAAGAGTTTTGTTGTCTTTAATGATACTTCTCAGCAATCTACCAGGGTAGCAGCCGGATTATATAATCCTGTAATCCTTAAACGTATGAGCCTTCCTTTAAATGCTGCTGAGCATATGGAGTATATACGTCCGTTTTATAAGCGTATTGAAGAAAGACTGAATATAAAGTTTGATCATCAGCTCCCTGTATTAAGGAAGTTTGCTTCTGTAGAGGAACAGAATAACTGGTTTGAAGCTATGGATAAACCGGCTTTTATACCTTTTCTGTCGACAAAAATTGTTAGGAATAAGTATGATAGTTTAGATGCCCCTTTTGGCTTTGGTGAAGTATTAGGAACCGGCTATGTAGATACTGTTACTTTTTTGAAAGCTTATCATGAATATCTTGCTGAAAAAGGAAATCTTATTAATGACTCCTTTATTCATGAAGATTTGGTTGTTAATAAAAACTCTGTTGCTTATAAAGGGACGGAAGCAAGACATATTTTATTTGCGGAAGGTTTTGGATTGCATCAAAATCATTTCTTTAAACATTTACCGCTTGGCGGAACAAAAGGGGAATTATTATTAATTAAGGCTCCGGCACTTAAACTGGATGCGGCAGTTAATTCGGGAATATTCATTCTGCCTATGGGTGATGATTTGTATAAAGTAGGGGCTACTTATGAATGGGATGATAAAACATCTGTGCCAACTGATGCTGCTAAACAGGAACTAATTACAAAACTTGAAGAGATCATATCATGTAAATATGAAATAATAGATCATTTTGCGGGTATCAGGCCAACAGTTAAAGATCGTAAAGCTTTAATAGGTACACATCCGGATTATAATAATGTTCATTTATTAAATGGTTTAGGAACCAGGGGTATAATGTTGGGCCCACCTATGGCAAATGCACTGTTTGAATCGATTGAGAACGGCAGTGCTATAGATAAAGCTGTAGACTTAAGAAGGTTTATTCGTTAGTGTAATCTTTCCAGTTCTTTCTGTAACGCACAAAAAAGTTAATCCAGATATTGCGCGATAGTCTCATAGTAACAGGCATTAATAAAATCAGTGTAGCAATAATTACAAAAAAAGATGTTTTGAGGCTGGTTTCAAAAATAACAAAACTGATTATAAAAGCTGCAATGCTAAATGCAACTCCTACTGCATAACTTACATACATGGCGCCATAAAAGAAAGACGGCTCAATTTTATAACGCAGTCCGCAGTGGCTGCATTTTTCATGCATTTTGTAAACCTTGGAAAGATTATAGGGATTTTTATCTATATACATGCTTTCTTCCTGGCATCTGGGACAGGTTCCTGTTAAAATGCTATATAGTTTCGATCCTTTTTTTAACATTTGCAAAAAATTTGATTACACAAATTTACAATTAATAAAAACAGAGTAATGCTCAATATTCATAATTTATCGGTTTCCTTTGGTGGTACATATTTGTTTGAGGAAGTAACCTTCAGGCTTGGAGCCGGAGACAGGGTAGGTCTGGTAGGCAAGAACGGAGCCGGAAAGTCAACAATGCTTAAAATACTTTCGGGCGAGGTTGCTCCTGATTCAGGGGTTATCGCTACAGAGAAAGAAGTAAAAATAGGTTTTCTTAAACAGGATATCGATTTTGTAAAGGGACGTACTGTTCTGGAGGAGGCTTATCAGGCTTTTGAAGATATTAAACGCGCTGAATTTAAGATTGATGAAATAAACCATCAACTCGCCACACGTACGGATTATGAAAGCGAGTCGTACTCTAAGCTTATAGAAGACCTTAGCGATTATACGCATCATTTTGAAATATTAGGAGGATACGACTATATAGGCAATACCGAAAAAATACTTTTAGGTCTTGGTTTTAAGAGAGAAGAATTTGACAGGCCCACAGATACTTTTTCAGGCGGGTGGCGCATGCGTATTGAACTTGCCAAGCTTTTACTTCAAAATAATGATGTGTTGCTTCTGGATGAGCCTACAAACCACCTGGATATAGAGAGTATTATATGGCTTGAAGGATTTTTAAAGAATTATCCGGGGGTAGTGATAATAGTATCGCACGATAAAATGTTTCTTGATAATGTGACCAACAGGACCATTGAAATTTCTCTGGGAAAAATATATGACTTTAATAAACCTTACACTCAGTATCTTGAATTAAGAGGAGAAATAAGGGAGAAGCAGCTGGCTACACAAAAAAATCAGGAAAAGAAAATAGAACAAACAGAGAAGCTGATTGAAAAATTCAGGGCAAAAGCCTCGAAGGCATCTATGGCACAATCCCTAATCAAAAAACTTGATAAAATTGACCGTATAGAAGTAGATGAAGATGATAACTCAGTAATGAACATATCTTTTCCCGTTTCTGTAACACCAGGTAGGGTAGTGGTAGAAGCAGAAAATGTTACTAAAAAGTATGGTGAGAAAACCATTCTTAAAGATATTGACCTATTAATTGAAAGGGGCAGTAAAATTGCTTTTGTGGGTCAGAACGGTCAGGGTAAATCTACGCTTATAAAGGCCATTACAAAGGATATAGATTATAACGGCACTATTAAACTAGGCCATAACGTACAGCTTGGCTATTTTGCGCAGAATCAGGCAGAGTATCTTGATGGAGAGATAACATTATTGGAAACTATGGAGAATGCTGCCAATGATACTAATCGCTCCAAGGTAAGAGATATGCTGGGCGCATTTCTGTTTAGAGGGGATGATGTAGATAAAAAGGTTAAAGTGCTCTCTGGTGGAGAAAGAAACCGCTTGGCGCTTTGTAAAATGCTTTTGCAGCCCATTAATGTGCTTGTAATGGATGAGCCTACCAATCACCTTGATATTAAGTCTAAAAATGTTTTAAAGGCTGCTCTGCAAAAATTTGAAGGTACTTTACTATTGGTATCCCACGATAGGGATTTCCTGCAGGGTATGGCTAACACAGTTTATGAATTTAAAGACCAGAAAATAAAAGAATATCTTGGAGACATAAACTTTTATCTTGAGCAGCGAAACCTGCAGAACATGAGGGAGGTTGAGAAAAGAGACGTTGTAGCAAAGGAGGTTCCTAAAGAGAATAAGCAGGTTTCTTATCAGGATCAAAAAAAGAATAAGGCTTTACAAAATAAACTCAGCAAAATAGAAGGCCAGATTCAGCAGCTTGAAAATGACATCCGGAAAGATGATAAACGTCTGGAAACTGATTACGAAAAGTTAATGGCAGATGCTGCTTTTTTTGCGGCTTATGAAAACAAGAAAAAAGAGTTGGATATATTGATGGGGGAATGGGAGGTTGTACATGAAGACATTGAGAAATCATAAAAAAAGCCCGCTTTAAGCGGGCTTCATTTTTTAGTCTTTAGTTTTTATTTCTACGGCTGAACCGTTTTCTGAAACTTTAACTTTACTTTCGTTATCACCGTCTTTGTTTTCATAATTTACACCATCCTTATTGATGCTGATTGAAGTTCCATCCGGTTCTTCCTCTTCAACAGGAGCGCTGGTTGTAGGGCTAGGGGTAGCCGGTGGTGCCGGATCTTCCACTGGTGGTGGTGTAGGTGGTGTTTCTTCTTTTTTGTCTTTGCAGGATCCTAAAAACAGCATTGCTGCTACTCCTGCGGTAATCATTAATCTTTTCATAATCACTTAGGTTTAGAAAGGTTAAAGTATAAAGTTAAGTTTTTTACTCATAAAAAGACTTAAAACAAATATAAATTTACTGAATGAGCCCTATTCTTTTTGAGTGTTCAATTGCTTCATGACTGTCCTTAAAGTAACAAATTTCAACTCCAAATGACTCGATATTTTTGAGTGCCTTTACGGCTTTTGCCTTTTTTGAAGATCCTGTCTGCCTTATGTAAACAGCCTTTACGGTAACGGGAAATATTTTGCAGATATCCTCATAAAGGTATGGATCATGCTGCGAATCATCGCCCAATAGAGTATACTGTAAATGTGGGTAAAACTCCAGTATATGTTTAATTTTATCAAACTTATGATTGTGGTTTCCACGCCCTGTAACCAAAAAATCCATAAGGCTGGTTTTTATGTCCTTTAGTAATAGTACAGCACGTGGCAATTCATGGATTTCTGTAAATCGTACAATAAACTTGTAAAGATTCCACTCGCTGCTGGAAACATAAAAAAAAGCATTTTTTTCATCTTTTTTATTTCGCCCCGCAGTACTTAAAGCCTGATAATGCGGCACTACACCTTCAAATATCTTTCGGTCATTAATATTCTTCCACAAAAGAATATAGAGTTTTTTAAAAAAATTACGGGTGTGTGATACCAGAAAGGTGTCATCAATATCTGATATAAAGCCCAGATTACCTTCATATGGCCTTATATAAGTGCCTTTTTCTTTTATTTCTTCGCCATTATAATATGTGCTTACATAATAATCGGTCCAGCCATAGCCCAGCTCTTCTTTTAACGGTATGCAAAATTTAAAATAGCCGTCGTCAAGTGCTTTAGTCTGTATTTTTCTTCCATTATGTTCCAGGTAAACATCTGTATTTGGTATAGTTTTTATCCTGAACATGCGAATTATAGATTTGGCATTTTTAAAGCGTTTTTTTTCAAACTCATAGCTATTTGCTTTATCTGGCCTAAACACGTGTCCAAAAACTATTAGTTCTGCCTCATTGGCATATCCACGGTATAACTTTAAAATTGGCTTCATGAAAATTTATAAATTTGGTAAGAAGGTTTATAAC
>CAMPIZ010000124.1 GCA_946886675.1 uncultured Flavobacterium sp. | reverse complement strand
GTCTTTAGTACCATGAAAAATATACACAGGGCATTTCACTTTTTCTAAAAACCTATAAGTTTTAAACCTGTATTTTAAAAGAAAATCAGGCATAAAAGGTACACGGTTATGTACAACTTCACTTAATTGATAGTATGGTGCTTTAAGTATAAGCCGCTTCGGATTATTCTCTGAGGCAAGCTTAGCAGCAGCTCCCGTACCTATACTATAACCTATTATAGTAATATCTTCTTCATCATATTTTTTTAAAGCTTCCTCATAAGCAGCCTGGATATCTTTTAAAAACTGATCTTCACTTTCTATATGTCCCTCGCTTTTTCCGTAACCGCGATAATCAGGTATAAAAATATCATATCCCAGGTCGGTATATGTTTGTGCGATACCACCCCATGTGCTTAAATTACCTCCGTTTCCATGAAGATAAAAAATAAGCCCTTTAGAATTGTCAGCTTTAAACAGTAAACTGTTGAGACTTGTATTATCTCCAACAGGAATATTTATTTCTTCAAACTCAGAGAAATAATGATATGTATATTCTTTTTTAAGTTTGATAGCAGGGAAAATCATGCTGTCCTGGCTAAAATAAAGCAACATTACAATTACAACATAAGCAACAACAAAAAAAGAGGCTAATGAAATAAGTATAAGCCGTATAGATTTCATACTATCTAAAGCTTTCTGCTATAACATTTGCAGCCTCCGCTTCATTTTCCTCAACATAAAGTTCTATAGCCTGCCCAATTGGCCCAAAACCTGCTACAGTAGCGGACTGTACATTATTTTTAACAACAGGATTAATACCTGCTTCTTCAAGCGCAGTTTTTACAGGAGTTACTTCTATTTCACTTCCTGAATATATTTTTATTAGTGCCATGTTATGGAGTTATTTAGATTTGGGTAATTTTATGAATTTCCATTTACATCTTCTTCATCTTCTTCAAACTCAAAGAAAAGAGGTTCTACCATAAGTCTGTCGGCTAAAATTTCCACACGCTCAGTAATTACATCGGTAAAAAACAACCGCTGCGTTTTTGCAATACTGTTTGATATGCGGGTAATTTTAGAATCCATCCTGGCTTTAAGCAGGACTTCGGCATCATCTACAATAAACATTTTAAGCTGGTTAACATCATAACCTGCCGTTGCAAACATATCATTAAGCCTTCCGGGGGTCCCTATAAGCACATCTATACCTACAGATATCTGGTTTTTATCATAATCAATATCGCCCTGCTCATAAACACCATATACTCTTAAATCGGTATATTTTCCCAATGTGGCAAATATCTCCTCCATTTCAAGCACTTTGGCCTTATCCTGCACTATTATAAGTGCACGTGGCGACTGCTGGAAAGCTTTTCCCAGCTTTTGAATTACATTAATAACAATAGTCGTGCTTTTTCCTTCGGCACTTGGCGCAGAAAGCACACAATCGGCGCCACTTTTTATGGTACCAAAGCTTTCTTTTTGCAGTTCTGTAGGCTCGGTAAATCCAGCCTCTTCAATGCCTTGTAAAAGCTTTTCGTTTATTTTCTTTAAAAACATATATAATCGTTTGCCATATTATCATGGCCGTATTTATTTACTTGCAAAAAGTTTTACATCAGTTTCGGATATGTCGCTGCCACCTAAAATAATAAGTCGTTCTACCACATTACGCAGCTCACGTATATTACCTGTCCAGTCATACTCCTTTAGCAGGCTAACTGCTTTATCAGAAAACTTTTTAGGCGCTGTGCCCTGCTCCCCTGCTATCTTTTCGGCAAAATGGTTTATAAGTAACGGGATATCATCCCTCCTGTCGTTAAGTGCGGGCACTTTTATAAGTATAACCGCAAGGCGATGGTATAAGTCTTCCCTAAAACGTCCTTCTTCAATTTCTTTTTTAAGGTCTTTATTGGTAGCCGCTATTACCCTTACATCAACTTTTATATCTTTTTCGGCACCTACCCTTTGAATCATATTTTCCTGAAGAGCACGCAGCACTTTGGCTTGAGCTGGAAGGCTCATGTCTCCTACCTCATCCAGAAAAATAGTCCCCTTATCGGCGGCTTCAAATTTTCCTGCCCTGTCTTTCACTGCACTGGTAAAAGCACCTTTAACATGGCCAAAAAGCTCACTTTCTATAAGCTCGCTTGGTATAGCAGCACAGTTTACTTCTATAAATGGTGCGGTACTTCTTTCACTTTTTTCATGCAGCCAGTGGGCCACGAGCTCCTTACCCGTACCATTTGGCCCGGTTATAAGTACACGGGCATCGGTAGGTGCTACTTTTTCTATAATATCTTTAATTAGGTTAATAGGTTCGCTGTCTCCTATCATCTCGTAGTTCTTGCTTACTTTCTTTTTCAGCATTTTATTTTCAACCACAAGTATTTTCCTATCCAGTGCATTGCGCACTGTATTAAGAAGGCGGTTTAGATCCGGCGGTTTTGAGATATAGTCAAAAGCGCCAAGCCTCATTGTCTGTATAGCCGTTTCCAGGTCACCATGCCCTGATATCATTACAAACGGAATTTCAGGTTTTATCTTCTTTACTGCTTCAAGCACTTCAACACCATCCATTTTTGGCATCTTTATATCGCAAAGCACAAGGTCGTAATCTTCATTTTTTATCTTTTCCACTCCTGCCAGTCCGTCTTCAGCCTCCTCCACCTTATAAGAGTCATTCTCTTCAGCAAGTATTTTGTTTAGTACCCTTCGGATAGCTGCTTCGTCTTCTATTATCAGTATTTTTGGCATTGTTTATTGTATGTTTGATTTTTATATGTTAATAGTCCGGTTTTAAAGTTACCTATATTTAGCTACGATAACAAACCGGGTAATTAACTTTTAACGAATACCTTTACTAAATTAATATTTAAGCCACCTGAAAATTTCTTTATACGATGGTTTTTTACCATACATAAGTATGCCTATGCGGTATATTTTTGAGGCAAACCATACCACACCAAAGAAAGTTGCAAACAAGATAACCATAGAAAGTATTAGCTCCCATAACGGCACGCCAAATGGTATACGCATCAGCATTACTATAGGTGATGTAAGCGGTATAAGCGAAAAAACTGTGGCTACTGTACCATGCGGATCATTAATTACAGTAAAAAAGCCTACATATACCGCAAGCATAAGTGGCAGTATAATAGGCAGGAGAAACTGTTGCGAATCGGTTTCACTATCTACTGCCGCACCTATAGCCGCATAAATGGAACTGTAAAGGAAAAATCCACCAATAAAAAATATAATGAAAGACAATATCATGGTAGCCCAGGGCAATTGCATAAGTTCGTTAATATAACCCTGCATTACTAAAGCAGAATTTGTAGTCTCAGCAGCCTGTGCCTGTACGGCAGCTGTATTACCTACCTGAAGGCCAAAAACGCTGCTTGCCACAAAAAACAATATAACCCCTAAAACAGCCCATATAATAAATTGTAGGATTCCTGCCAGGGAAGTACCTACAATTTTACCCATCATTAACTTAAAAGGCTTTATTGATGAAATTATAATTTCTATAATACGGTTGGTTTTTTCCTCAATAACGCTGCGCATTACCATGTTTCCGTATATAATAATAAACATCATGATAAGGTAACCAAATGCAAACCCTATACCTATCTTAATCTCATTTAGCCATTTAAGGCTTTCCTCCCCGGAAAACTTGCTAAGGCGTACTTCAGCTTTAGACTTTGAATCTTCAATTGTTTTATAATCAATTCCCGCCTGCTCAAGATTGTAGCGTGTAAGTTTATCATTGATTGTCTTTTCCATATCGCCGATAAAATCCATACCGGGACTGTCATCCGATATATATTCAACCTTATGCTCAAGCTCAATTGGATTTTGTACTTGTGGTATATAAATAAGTCCCTGATAATCTTCCTTTGCTTTTTCCTTTGCTACATGAAGAGGCAAATCAGAAAGATTAATGTAATGAGTTTCTTCATCGTCTTTAAAATCGTCAATAAGAAGACCGGACTTGTCATATATAGCTACACGGGCAGCCTCATCATCATTTACACTTGCCAGATAACCCACAAGGCAGGCCATGGCTACCATTAAAAGCGGGCTGAGAAACGTCATTACAATAAACGACTTATTACGCACTTTGGCATTAAATTCTCTTTTAATAATAAGGGAAAGGCTCATACTATCTCTGGCTTACGGTTTTAATAAAAATATCATTTACGCTTGGTATCTTCTCTACAAAATAGGTTACGTCCCCATGCTGCATAAGATATTGCATCAGTTCCCGAGGTGTAGCGCCCTGAGGCAGGCTTACCTCCAGTTTAAGCTCGTCGTCAAGCGTTTTAAACTCGGCCTGTTTAGTTTGGTATTTTGTGTTTATGTCGGCCAGCAGCTGCTGAAAGTTATAAGGAGCAATACCCACTTCAAAAGTGTTTGTCCTGTACTGTTTCTTTACATCATGCAGCAGGCCTTCTATAAGTTTATTGGATTTATGGATAAGGGCAATATGGTCGCACATCTCCTCTACGCTTTCCATTCTGTGGGTAGAAAAAATTACTGTAGCGCCTTTATCACGCAGCTCCAGTATCTCATCTTTTATAAGGTTGGCATTTACAGGATCAAAGCCACTAAAAGGCTCATCAAAAATAAGCAGTTTGGGCTGGTGCAGCACCGTTACCACAAACTGTATTTTTTGCGCCATACCTTTAGAAAGCTCCTGTATTTTTTTGTTCCACCAGCCTTTTATTTCCAGTTTTTCAAACCAGTATTCCAGTTGCTTTTTAGCCTCCTGCTTACTAAGCCCTTTAAGCTGTGCCAGATAAAGTGCCTGCTCCCCTACTTTCATGGTTTTATACAGTCCTCTTTCCTCAGGCATGTAGCCTATATGGGAAATATGGTTAGGGTTAAGCTTTTCTCCGTCAAGAAAAACCTCTCCGCTATCGGGCATGGTTATCTGGTTAATAATTCGTATAAGTGAGGTCTTCCCGGCACCGTTAGGGCCTAAAAGCCCATAAATACTGCCTTTGGGAACCTCTAGGGAAACGCTGTTTAAAGCGGTATAATCACCATATTGCTTTACAACGTTATTTACTTTTAATATAGAATCCATTCTTTACTATTATAGTGGTGTAAAAGTAAAAATTATATGGCGGATAGAGAAAAAAGTTTACATAAGTTAGCGGTTTGCAATTCCCCTTCATATAAAATACCTTTGCAGGCAATTACCTAAGCCTTTGGAAAAAGACACCTACAAAACACTTGAAGCACCATCTGAAGAAACCCTGTTCAAAGAAAAGAACAGCAAGTTCTTTGGCTATGCATATCCCGTAAGTAGCGAAGAGGAGGTAAAATCCATACTGGAAGATTTAAAAAAACAGCACAATTCTGCCCGCCACTGGTGTTATGCTTTCCAGTTAGGAACCGACGAGAAAAAACTGTATTACAGAGCCAATGATGACGGCGAACCCAGCAACAGTGCGGGCATGCCTATTTACGGACAAATACAATCGTTTGGCGTTACTAACGTACTTGTAGTTTCTGTCCGCTATTTCGGAGGAGTTAAACTTGGCGTAGGCGGACTTATTTCTGCCTATCGCACATCTGCACAAATGGCACTCGAAGCTTCAGAAATAGTAGAGCGCACTATTGATGTAGTGTACACGCTTAAATTTGGTTATCAGAATATGAATAAGGTAATGCGGATAATCAAGGAAAAAAACCTGAATATCATTTCGCAAAAAATGGAAATGGATTGTGAGATAGTTATAAGTACCCGTAAAAAAAATGCCCCAAC
>CAMPIZ010000123.1 GCA_946886675.1 uncultured Flavobacterium sp. | reverse complement strand
TTATATGATAGTGCAGGCGTTAAAAATGATATGTATCAGCATTTAAAGTATGACAGGCATTAATGATAACAATCATTTCGCTTTTAACTGATAAGTTGCAGATTAGCGGTTTAAATTCAATTGGATATGCATAATTATGAAATAGCAATAGAATGGAGCGGAGAGAAAGGGATTGTTTCTTCAGCAGGCATAGCAGGTAATATTGAGATGGTTAGCGATAATAGCTTTAGAGAAAAAAAGTGGGCGCCGGAGCATCTGTATATTGCAGCATTAGCGGGATCTTTTACGGCAGCTTTTATAACTATAGCAAAAAATACCAGACTTAAATTTATTCACTTTGAATGCGGAGCATACAGCAGTACAGAAGAAAGTGATATAAGAGCCCCAGAGTTTATAGATATTATACTTAAGCCAAGGGTTTTTATACCGTCATCACAACAAGTTAGGGAAACTTTAAAAATCTTGGATATGAGTTTTAAGGAGTGTAATTTATGTAAGTTGGTTACTGCAAAAGTTCATGTAGCATCGTCGGTTATTGTTAAAGATATTGAACCTTAATTTCTTTCTTCATCTTTTTGCTTCTCCAGTTTTTTGAAGTATCCCCTGAATAGAAAATTATGTTTTAAAGCTTCCATATTCTGATTGAAGTTTTCAGTCCCTTTTTCTATATTATCAAGGCTGTTATTAATCTTTTTTGTGAGGGTTGTATCTGTTAATATAGTGTTTAAAGGGCCATTACTATTAATACTTGTATTGAGATGCCTGGTAAGCGCATTAAGTTCTACGGCGGTATTATTTATATCTTTACTCGCCGCTTCAATATTACTTACGGCCTTTTTTAAATTTTCGGCAGACTTTTCATCAGATAAAAGTATACCCGCTGTACCTTTTCCTTGTTTTACATTATTTACAATATCATTTAAGGAAGCAGTAATTGCACTTGTAGTTTTAAGTGTTGTAGAAAGGTTTTTAAGAGAAACCCTCAAATCTTCAGATACTTCTTCGTTATCTATGATTTCGAGTATTTTGCTGTTTTCAATTTTTAAAGCAGTATTTTTTAAGGCACTGGATATTTCAGCAATATTGTCATTGCTTTTAGATAAGGTTTCAAGCATATCGTCAATATTTGCTTTAGTTTCAGCTTTAAGATAGTCACCATCAGATACTTTATTTGTCCCTTTTTTAGCCGGGGTAATGTTTACTACTTTATTACCCATAAGGCCTTCTGTGCCTATAGAAGCCAGTGAATTTTCAGGAATATGTAATATTATATCCTCATGTATAAGCAGTACTACCTCAATAGTATTTTCGTCTATAAGCGTTATTGACTTTACAGTTCCGGCATTAATACCGGAAAACAAGACATTATTACCCTTTTGCAGGCCGTCAGCATTGGTAAACCTTACTTTCAGTTCAGCATCATTACTAAAAATATTACTATTGCCACCTATATAAAAAAGTCCTGCCACAAGAAGTATAAATCCTGCAATAACAAAAAATCCGAGTTTAATATTATTTATTTGTGTAGTTGCCATTACTCAAAAAATTGTTTGATATTCTCATCTTTAGAGTACCGGAAATCTTTATAGGTTCCTTCAGCATAACATTTGCCATTATGAATCAACACAATACGGTTTGCTACTTTTTTTACACAATTCATATCATGTGAGATAACTATAGACGTGATGTTGTACTTATCACGAAAACGGAGAATCAGGTTTTCAATTTCACGGGCAGTAACCGGATCAAGGCCTGCTGTAGGCTCATCATAAAGTATTATTTGTGGTTTTAATATCATTGTTCTTGCCAGCGCTACTCGTTTAAGCATACCGCCCGATAATTCTGCAGGCATCATCCCAAGCGTATGCTTCAGGCCAACATTTTCTAACGCTTCTATAACCAGGGCATCAATCTCTTCTTGTGATTTTTTAATCCATCTTCGCCTCAGTGGAAATTCAAGATTTTCCCGCACAGTCATAGAATCATATATGGCATTACCCTGAAAAAGGAACCCAACTTTTGTACGCATTTTATCTAACTCTTCATGATTAAGCCCAACCATTGTTTCCCCATTTAGTGTTATAGTGCCGCTGTCCGGGTCTACAAGACCTACAATGCATTTAATAAGCACCGATTTACCGGAGCCGGACTTTCCCAGCACTACAAGATTTTCCTGCTTATATACCGTAAGATTAAAATTATCCAGCACAATATTATTTCCAAATCTTTTACATAAACCCTCTATTACAATTGCAGGTTCACGGTTTTGTATATCGAGGTCTGTAATATGTTGCGGTCTAGTATCCATGTTTAATTGTATCCCAGTATTTCTGTTATCTGTACTGCTACAAGGTCTATTACAAATATTAAAACAGATGATAACACTACGGCCGAGTTTGCAGAGTTTCCTACACCTCTTGTTCCTTTTGCTGCATTATAACCTTTGTAGCACCCTATAAGCCCAACTGAAAACCCAAAGAAAAAAGTTTTAATAAAAGCAGGTATTACATCGCTATAGTCAAGAGAATCAAAAACCTGCTTAAAAAATAATGTAAGGCTGGTTACTCCCTGTATATTTATGCCTATATAGGCTCCCCATAATGCAATTGCATCGGCCATTACTATAAGCAGTGGCAGCATTAGGGTAGAAGCAAGAACACGCGTTACTACCAGATATTTAAAGGGATTTGTTCCGCTAACTTCCATAGCGTCTATTTGCTCTGTAACCTTCATAGAGCCTAACTCTGCACCTATGCTACTGGCTATTTTTCCGGCAAATATAAGTGCTGCTATAACCGGTCCAATTTCCCTAATTATAGCAATGCCCACCATAACGGGCAACTGAGATTCCACACCATAATCAACAAGGGCAGGGCGAAGCTGCATTGTTAATACGAGTCCAATTATAAAACTCGTAAGCGCTATTAATCCAAAAGACCTGTATCCTATTGTGTAACATTGAGATATAAGCTCTTTAAATTCATAAGGAGGTTTAAAACCAATTGTAAAGTAACGGCCTGTAAAGGCAGCTATTTTGCCTGTTTCTTCAAAAAAATCCTTAATTGTTGCCGTGAGAGTCATTTTTTTACAGCCCTTATTATCCCGCAACTGAAACAGCAGGAAATCCATACCAAAACTTGTAAGGACAATATTATAAATGTATTTAAAGTAAAAAAATGACTATAGTCACTGTTTCTTAACCGTAGTAAGAGGTGAAATAGTGTTAGTTATTAAAGTTCTGCTTCCTGGCCAATTAGCGGAACCGAGCAGTTAAAACCATAACGTTCTTTAATTTTTAACCTGAGTTCATCAGCAGGCTCATTTTCACCATGAACAAGAAAAATTTTCTTTGGCTTATTTTTAAGTTCAGACAGCCAGTTGAGAAGGTCTTTTTGATCGGCATGTGCCGAAAGGCCTTCTATTTGCAGGATATTTGCCCTAACAGGATAATACTGGCCATATATTTTAATTTCTGTAGCACCTTCCAGTAATTTCCGTCCTCTTGTGCCTTCTGCCTGGTAACCTACAATTATAACGGTTGTTTCCGGTATGCCAATATAATATTGAAAATAAGACAGCACACGCCCTCCGGAAGCCATTCCGCTTGCTGCAATCACCACTTTCGGCTGTTTGTCTTCTATAGTATTAAGCGTGTCTTCATAGCTTGAAGTAATAGTAAACATCTTAAACATTTCTGTACATTCCTCCGGTTTTAATTTATGCCACGCCTTGTTTTCCATAAATATCTCTAATACGTTTGCACCCATTGGTGTATCCAGTATATAAGGTACATCGGGCAGCCTGCCATCTTGCTTAAGCTGCCATAGCAAATACATTATAGACTGTGCTCTTTCTACAGCAAAACCCGGTATTATAACCGTTCCTGCTTTATGTATAGTATTAGTTATATAGGTTTCCAGTTCCAGTTTTACATCTGTATTTGGATGTAAGCGGCTGCCGTAAGTACTTTCCATAAAAATATAATCCGCTATCTCAGGTTTTTTGGGAGGAAACATCAACACATCATTATCCCGGCCTAAATCGCCGGAGAATACCAGTGTTTTACTTTCTGCATTAACTGTAATGCTGCATGCGCCAATTATATGTCCGGCATTTGTAAAAACAGCAGAAATTTCGGCATCCAGAATTATTTTTTCATTAGGCTTAATGATCCTGAACAGGGGGAAAACTTTTTCTGCCTCATCTATTGTGTACAAAGGTTCTGCGGGCTTATGGCTGGAATAATGCTCCCTGTTTGCTTTAGACGCTTCTTCTTCCTGTATTTTTGCGCTATCCAGCATAATCAGCTTAGCTATCTGTTTTGTAGGCAGCGTGCAGTAAATCTTTCCTTTAAATCCCTGATTTACGAGTCTGGGCAGCCACCCGCAATGGTCAAGATGTCCATGTGTAAGTAAAACATAATCTATAGAGGAGGGTAGTACCGGTAATGGTTCCCAGTTAAGTTCTCTTAATGCTTTAAGCCCCTGAAAAAGACCGCAGTCTATAAGTATTCTTACTCCGTTACTTTCTATTAGTGTTTTAGATCCGGTTACGGTTCCCGCACCTCCTAAAAATTTTATTTTCATTTTATATAAAATTACAAAGCTCTGAGGCTTCTTTAATTACATTTTTTATCCTGTTGTCACTAAGGTTTATTTTCCTTAAAATATCGCTGTTGTTTATCACTTCTTTTGCAAGAAGAATTTCTTTTATAAGCAGTTTTTCTTTTTCAGACATTGATAGTGTAGTGAGGCAGGTTACAGGGTAGAGGCTGTTTGTATCAACTTTTGTCCTGATGGAATCTTTACCGGGATAATTCCAGCTAAGCAGTTGCAGGCCCCTGCAGTTTGCAAAAGTTACAGCATCACTGCTAAAGCGGTTATTAGTAACAATCAAACAGTTATTTAGAGTGTCTGATTTTGTAAATATTGAGTGTTTCTTTAGTTTTAGATCATTAAAACGGGAAAGTACATACATGGGCACTTTAACATCAGTTACTGCCTCCCGGCTGTTGTGAAATTTACATTCTGCCATAGTAATGCTGTTATCCCGGGTAAGTACAACATCTACTTCGTGAGACACACATTCTCCCTGTAAAATCAAATTAGTTTTTGTTTCCCATCCTTCAGCAATATAAATGCGGGCTATAAATTTTTCGAAAAAGAAACCTGCGGGCCCCAGCATCTGAAGGGCAGCCCTGAGATTGTATCGTGCGGCATGTGCATTAGATGCTTTTTTAAGCAGTGTAAACGCCTGCCTGTATATTTCCTTTGTTGATATTCCATCAAAAAGACTATTTTCTATAGATTCAATTACTTCTTTAACTACAGACGGTAATGCTCCTGATTTTAAAAGGGATGCTTCAAGTTTACTCCTGCTAAAGTCTACAATATTTCCGGAGCGTTTTACTATTTTCATATTGATTTACAATTATCCTGTTTAAAACAGAAAACCCAATCCTAAAGTGGGTTGGGTTTTTTGAAATACAAAAGTTATCCTACTTTTATTTCCTTTACGGGTTCAGTCGGGCTGACGTCTTTTTTAGGAATAGTTAATTTGAGGACGCCACTTTCGTACTTCGCATCTATTTTATCTTTAAGGATATTCTCCGGAAGAGTGAAAGAGCGTGTAAAAGAACTGAATGAAAACTCTCTCCTACGGAAGTTTTTGCTCTCTTCTTTCTTTTCCCACTCTTTTTCAGCGCTAATACTTAATGAGCCAATTTGCAATTCAACTTAAAAATCTTTCAATTCAATTACCTGATCCGCAAGATATATATGAAAGAAATCC
>CAMPIZ010000122.1 GCA_946886675.1 uncultured Flavobacterium sp. | reverse complement strand
CTTTTGATAAGCTCCAGGTCAGCTTTAGCCTTTTCTATCTGTTTAGTTATCAGCTCCTTAAACTCTGCAAGGTCTGCATCTGAATATCTTATTTGCTCATCTACCATATTTCAATTATTTTGAAATTAATACTAGTGTTTTTATATCATCAAACTCAATTTCTGTACCGTTTTCAATTTCTTTGTTAAATATCAGCTCATCTGTTAATGTTTCCGATTTGATATAGCCCTCATTGCTTGTTACAGCCTGCTCCAGCATATCATTCTCTTTCAGATAGACCTTTATTCTGTCGGTCACTTCGAAGCCGGAGTCTTTCCTTATATTCTGGATCCTGTTTACCAGTTCGCGGGCTATACCTTCTTTTCTTAACTCCTCGGTAATGGTTATGTCTAAAGCTACCGTTATACCATTGGAGTTAGCTACCAGCCAGCCCTCTATATCCTGAGAGGAAATCTCTACATCTTCGTGGGTTAAAGTAATACTTTTTCCTGAAATAACAACATTTATGCTGCCATTCTTCTCCAGCTCATTGATGTGCTCCTGTGAGAAATTTTGTATCTCTTTGGAAATCAAACCCATATCCTTACCAAACCTCGGGCCCAGCACCTTAAAATTCGGCTTAATCTGCTTTACAAGCACCTCCGAAGCATCGTCCATAAGCTCAATTTCCTTTACATTCACCTCAGCCTTAATAAGTTCAGATACCGCTTCTATTTCATCCTTCTGTTTCGCGTCAAGCACCGGAATCATTACCTTTTGCAGTGGCTGCCTTACTTTTATCATTTCTTTCTTCCTTAACGAAAGTACAAGAGAGGATATGGTTTGGGCTTTCTGCATTCTGCTTTCAAGCGATTTATCAACAAAGTTATCAGCATACGCCGGAAAATCGGCCAAATGTACACTTTCAAAATTCTCTTTTTGTGAAGCCTTTGTTAAATCTTTATAAAGCCTGTCCATATAAAACGGTGCGATTGGCGCACTTAGTTTTGCTACGGTAACAAGGCAGGTGTAAAGTGTCTGGTAGGCAGCAATTTTATCCTGTGCATACTCCCCTTTCCAAAAACGCCTTCTGCACAGCCTAACATACCAGTTACTCAGGTTTTCCTGAACAAAATCTGATATTGCCCTGGCTGCCCTTGTGGGCTCATAATCGTTATAAAAACTATCAACATCCTTAATAAGTGTGTTAAGCTCTGATAATATCCAGCGGTCAATCTCAGGCCTTTCATTAAGCGGAACCTCAGGTTCTGCAAAAGTGAAATTATCAATATTGGCATACAGCGCAAAGAAGGAATAGGTATTATATAAGGTACCAAAAAACTTCCGCCTTACTTCCGCTACGCCTTCAATATCAAATTTTAAGTTATCCCACGGGTTGGCATTGCTTATCATGTACCAGCGTGTGGCATCAGGGCCATACTCTGCAAGCGTTTCAAAAGGGTCTACAGCATTGCCTAAACGCTTGGACATTTTCTGTCCGTTCTTGTCCAGTACCAAGCCATTACTTACAACGTTCTTGTAAGCCACATTATCAAACACCAGCGTTGCTATAGCATGTAGCGTATAGAACCATCCGCGTGTCTGGTCTACCCCTTCTGCAATAAAATCGGCCGGGAATGATTCATTATTATCAATCAGCTCTTTATTCTCAAATGGATAATGCCATTGTGCATACGGCATGGCACCGCTGTCAAACCAAACATCTATCAGGTCGGCCTCGCGTTTCATTGGTTTACCTGATGGTGAAATAAGTGTGATCCTGTCAACTACATTTTTGTGAAGATCAACAATATTGTAGTTTTCTTCACTCATATTACCCGGCTCAAAACCTTTAAACGGATTCTCATCCATTAAGCCGGCCGCAACTGCTTTTTCTATTTCATTATATAGTTCTTCAACCGAACCGATTATCATTTCTTCGGTTTTATCCTCTGTCCTCCATATAGGCAGTGGAATACCCCAGTAGCGTGAACGCGACAGGTTCCAGTCGTTGGCATTTTTAAGCCAGTTGCCAAAACGCCCCTCTCCAGTTGCTTTAGGCTTCCAGTTGATGGTTTCATTAAGGTCGAACATACGCTCTTTAACATCAGTCATTTTTACAAACCAGCTGTCAAGCGGATAGTATAGTAACGGCTCATCAGTCCTCCAGGAGTGCGGATAACTGTGAACATATTTCTCTACTTTAAAGGCTTTATTCTCTTCTTTAAGACGGATGGCTATCTCAACATCTACCGATTTTTCAGGTGCCTCGTCTTTATCATAATACTCATTCTTTACATACTTGCCCGAAAGGTCGCCCAACCCTTCTATAAACCTCCCCTGTAAATCTACAAGCGGCACAGGGTTGCCGTTCTTATCCAGCACAAGCATAGGCGGTACTTCTGGTTTGGCTTCCTTGGCTACCTTGGCATCATCTGCACCAAAGGTTGGTGCTGTATGCACTATACCTGTACCATCTTCGGTAGTGACAAAATCACCAGCAATTACACGGAAAGCATTTTCAGGATTTTGGTATGGTAAAGCATATGGAAGCAACTGCTCATAGCGTATGCCCACTAAGTCTTTACCTTTGCCTTCTGCAAGTACTTTATATGGTATTTTTTTATCGCCCTCTTTAAAGTTGTCAAAGTCGGCAGCGTCTTCACTTTCAAAATATTTACCGCCAAACTGTTTACCAACAAGATTTTTGGCAAGGACAACATTTATAGATTCAAATGTATATTGGTTAAAAGTCTTTACCAACACATAATCAATGTTTGGCCCTACGGTAAGTGCGGTATTACTTGGCAGTGTCCACGGTGTGGTGGTCCATGCCATAATATCTATACCTCCAAAACCTTTAAGGAAATCCGGGAGTGTATCGGCAATGGTTTTAAACTGTGCCACAATAGTAGTATCAGTTACATCGCGGTAAGCTCCAGGCTGGTTAACCTCATGCGAGCTTAATCCGGTACCTGCTTTTGGCGAGTATGGCTGTATGGTGTAACCTTTATATAAAAGGCCTTTGTCATAAATCTGTTTCAGCAGCCACCAAACCGATTCCATATATTTAGGCTTATAAGTAACATAAGGGTCGTTCATATCTACCCAGTAGCCCATTTTTTCGGTAAGGTCATTCCACACATCCGTATAGCGCATTACCGTGCGCTTGCAGGCTTCGTTATATTCCTCTACCGAAATTTTAGTGCCTATATCTTCTTTTGTAATGCCAAGTTCTTTCTCTGTGCCAAGCTCTACCGGAAGGCCGTGGGTATCCCATCCCGCCTTACGCTTTACCTGATAGCCTTTCTGGGTTTGGTAACGGCAAAAAATATCTTTAATGGCACGGGCCATAACGTGGTGTATTCCCGGAAGCCCGTTTGCAGACGGCGGCCCCTCAAAAAATACATACTGGGGCTTGCCCTCACGCGTAGTTACACTCTTATCAAAAATATTCTCCTCTTTCCAGAAATTAAGCACCTCTCCGGCCACTGTTGGCAGGTCAAGACCCTTATATTCAGTAAACTTCTTACTCATTACAATGCATTCTAAAAAATCAATCTGCGAATGTAATGATTTTTTTATTCATATGGGGAAAATTGAGATTTGAGCTGGAGAATTAATGATTTAGTAAAAAATTACGTTTTTAAAACAGTTTATAAAAACGCTCCTATAACTAAAATTGTAAGTTTGCATAAATCCGTATTATGAAAAAGATCATTATCCTTTTTATCCTGCTCTCTTTTATCTCTGTAAAAGCGCAGGATTATAAAACCATTACATATTTTGTAAACGACTCTACTAAGCTCGAGCTTGACCTGTTCCTTCCGGTTCAAAAAAGCAAAGAAAAAACACCGTTGCTTATCCATGTACATGGCGGAGGCTTTGCGGTAGGCACGCGCGAATGGGGGCACCATATATCAAAGTATGCCGCATCACAGGGCTATACAGCGGCTTCCATCAGCTACACCCTGTATATGAAAGATAAAAAGTTTAGCTGTGACGGCATCCTTTCCGAAAAAGTAAAGGCTTTTCAAATTGCTGCAAACCAGCTCTGGCAGGCTACTTTGTTCTTTATTAAAAACAGCGAAAAGTACAATATAGACACTTCTAAAATATTTATCTCAGGCAGCAGTGCCGGGGCAGAAACCGCTTTGCATGCGGCATACTGGGACAGGGAAGTAATGAGTATTTATCCTGAAAAACTGCCTGAAAGTTTCAGGTATGCAGGAGTAATATCGGGTGCGGGAGCCATAATGGACCTTAACCTTATTACCAAACAAACCGTAATCCCTACCCTGCTGTTTCACGGAAGCTGCGATCCTACAGTGCCTTATGGCACAGCAGTACACCATTACTGCCCTGCAAATGCACCCGGATGGCTTATGCTGTTTGGCTCTTACTCTATTTATAATCACATTATCAGCCTTAA
Organism: uncultured Flavobacterium sp.; assembly: GCA_946886675.1. The sequence goes on along the minus strand of CAMPIZ010000122.1, from coordinate 1,389 downwards.
CGGCAGTACTAAGCTTGTTACTTACTGCAACGGCGGACATGAGTACAGTGATGAGCTCTTTGCCAAAGACCCGCAAACCATTGTAACTTTTATGGATAATGCATTAAATCATAAAAAAGAGCAGTCTCACATTGTTATTGCTACAAATAAAAATTGTAAAAAGGGTAACGGGTATAGTTTTTGCGATTAAACTTATTACCAAATAATACAATGATGAAGATAGAGATATGGAGTGACATTATGTGTCCCTTTTGCTACATAGGCAAAAGAAGATTTGAAGAAGCATTATCTAAGTTTGATAATAAAAATTCTATTGAAATTGAATGGAAAAGCTTTCTGCTCTCCCCAGAAATTAAAACAGATGCTTCAAAAAACATACATCGGTTTTTAGCAGAGCATAAAAATGTAAGTATTGAGGAAGCCAAAAGCATGAACAACTATGTTGCCGGAATGGCTGCACAGGCTGGACTTATTTTTGATTTTGACAGAGCTATACCGGCCAACAGCTTTAATGCGCATCGTTTTTTACATTTTGCAAAACAACACGGCAAACAAAATGAGGCCGAAGAAAAACTTTTTAGCGCTTACTTTACCGAAGGCAAAAATATAGACGATGCACAAACCCTGATGCTTATAGCAATAGAGCTTGGGCTTGACGCCAATAAACTGGCAGAAGATATGAACAATGGCACATTTGCCGAAGAAGTTATTACCGATATAAAGAAAGCTCAGCAACTGGGTGTACGCGGTGTTCCTTTTTTTGTGCTGAACAGAAAATATGCCGTATCAGGCGCACAGGAAAGCGACGTATTTTATGACACCATTGTTAAAGCGTACAATGAATGGAAGGCAGCACAGCCTAAGACTTCTTTTGAAACTATTACCGGAAACAGCTGCAATTTAGAGGGTAACTGTGATTAACTGAAAACCTCTTTTAATACTTCCAGTGATTTTGGCCTTTTAAATCCGTCAAGGTGGAATGCATAATAGTCCAGCAATATTTTTAATAAAACCTGTCGTTCGGTTACATGAAAGCTTTTTGCACTGTTATCAAGCTTTAGCCCCATAAGCCTTTTTAGCAGGCTGGTTTCTTCGGCAGTAAGGCAGCTTATAGAGTGGTAAGGTGTGAATATACCTTCTGTCATTTCAAAAAAATCATGATTATTTTGTGAGCTGTCCGGGAAAAAACCTAAAAACTTAGTTATTTCCATCATAAGTATCAAATGGAAATTAGCAACTTCATCATGAGTATCCAGCCACAATAATGCAGTTTCCAAAAAAGAATACAAACTCTGGTTCTTTTCTTCCTCCTTTATACTGTGATGAAGTATTTCTGAAAGAAAAATAGCAATTGTTGTTTTTGCAATTTCACTGTTAATAGTGTAATAA
>CAMPIZ010000121.1 GCA_946886675.1 uncultured Flavobacterium sp. | reverse complement strand
TTGTAGTATTGTTTTAATTGTAAAAGGCTTCCGATTTCGGAAGCCTTTTTTATTATTGTAACTCTTTTATCAGGTGGTTTAAGCCCTGTGGTACTTCTTCAATATACATTTCGGTACCGTAGCGTCTTAAATTCTTACTGTCTTTAAACTGCGGATGCCTTCTTTGTGCCGGTTGTGGCATAGCGCGCCCACCATTAGTAATAAGGCTGATGGCTGCTGCAAAAAGCGGTTCATCAGGATTGCCTAAAACACCCATATTATCAAAATCTTCCGGCAGTTCTATATGTGGGGCAATTCCGGCCTCATACTCACCAAATCCTTCTTTGTTAAGCACCTTAAGCACTATTGGCTGCATAGCATACCTGTGGCTTGGTTCCAGGTCGTTTTTGGTGAAATCCTTTGAATCATATAATGTTACAGAGCCTACATTTTTGCCTTCTGTAGTTGTGCCAATAAGGGTTACATCAATATAAGAATCGAGGCAGTTTATTATAAGTTCACTTGCAGATGCCGTGCTGCCTGTGGCAAGTATATAAATCCTGGGTAAATTAAGGGAGTTAATAGTAGTATTGTCCGAAAGCTTATCAGTAAAATTATTTACTAGCTGGTCAGGGTTGTTATTTTCAAAATAACTTTGCAGCTTAGGGTTCCATTGCTCCCGGGCAAACAGGCTGTTGTTAAACTGCCCTGTAATCATACTGGCAAGGTAGGTTGCAGTTCTTACAGAACCTCCCGAATTATAACGCAGGTCCAGCACAAGATCGTCTACGCCAGCCGCCTTAAGCTCTCCGAAAGCAGCATTAAGCTGGTTATCATAATTACCAAAAAATCCATTATACATAAGGTAGCCTATATTACGCCCGCCTATATTTACTACTTCCGTACGATAAACAGGGTTTTCGGCATACTCCATTTTTGTAAGCGTAACAGATTGTCCGTTTGGAGTAATATCGCCATCATTATAATCGGCCAGATTAAGGGTATAGGTATCGCCCGATAGTAAACTCCTGTAATTATTAGGTGTAAGTACTACACCATCTATAGCGTAAAAAATATCGCCTCTCTGTATGTCTTTAGCGGCTGCGTCGGTATCAGGCAATATATAACGTACATAACCAAATATGCTGCTTTGGCTATCATCTGTATAAACAAGCCCAAATTCAACACCATTACTTTTTACCACTCCCTGCAGCGCAGCTTCCAGTACATAAAAATCGGGCACTAGTATGCTGTATTTGTCTACCACATTACGTTGGTATAGCAGGCTTTCAAAAAGGCCTTCCGGACTGGAATAGCTTTGAAGGTAGGTGTTAAGCTGCCCCTGGTTGGCAAATCTGTCGTCTGCAAGGTCTGGAACCAGCGGCTGCCATAAATAATACAGGTTAAGGCCTTTCCATATAAAATCGTTTACGGGTACTGCGTTGTCGTCCATGTCTTCGCAGCTTTGGAAAGCAAAAGCAGAAACAAGCAGTAAAATCAGGAATATACTTATCTTTTTCATTAATAGCGATTTAATTATAAAAACGTAAATTTAATATTTTTAATATTATTTGTAACAAAAAATAATAACGTTCGTCTTCCATTTATAAACCAGTAACAACCACATTGTAATAATGAATCAGCAGGAGTTTATAAATATTATCACTCCTTTTAAAGACCGGGTCTTCCGGCTGGCAAAAAGGCTCCTTGTAAGTAATGAGGAAGCTGAAGATGCCACGCAGGAAGTGCTGGTAAGGCTATGGAACAATAAAAGCAGGTTAAGCAGCTACTCCAGTGTGGAAGCATTGGCAATGACAATAACAAAGAATTACTGCCTTGACCAGCTGAAATCCAAAAGGGCTACCGAGATGCGTATAGTGCATTCTAACTATACCGACAGGCAGCCGGAACTGCAAAAGCAGGCGGAAGACCGGGACGCCTGGGAGTGGGCTGAAAAGATTATGAATAAACTGCCGGAACAGCAGCGCATGATATTGCAGATGCGTGATGTAGAGCAGTATGAGTTTGAGGAGATTGCGAGAATAATGGACATGAACGAGACGGCTGTAAGGGTAGCATTATCCCGGGCCAGGAAAACACTGAGAGACGAACTCACTAAAACACACAATTATGGAATCAGGACAAATTGAAATACTACTGGAGAAATATTTTAACGCAGAAACAAGTATTGCTGAAGAAAGACAGCTTAAGATGTATTTTTCTTCACCGGATGTGGCGCCACACCTGGAGCAGTACAGGCCTATGTTTGGATATTTTACACAGGCCGGCAGGCAGCAGTTTGAAAAACCTTTGCCATTAAAACCCAAAAAACGATATAGGGGGTGGCTATCGGTTGCGGCGAGCACTGTAATACTGCTGGGTGTGTTCACCTTTATTAACAGGCAGCCTGAAGAGGAAGACCTGGGTACTTTTAATGATCCCGAAGTGGCACTTCAGGAAACACAAAAAGCGCTCAATATGCTTTCTGAAAATGTAAATAAAGGGGTAAACAGTATGTACTATTTAGAAGAGTACGAAAATTCGAGAAAAACAATCTTTAAAAAGTAAAAAAATGAAAAAGCTTATAGTAACATTAGTTTTAATTTTGGCCCCAACTTTGTTCTATGCACAACAGGAATTTGATAAGTTTGAAGACCAGGAAGGTATAGACGTTGTAGTGATCAATAAGAAAATGCTGGACCTTGCGGGCGAATTTAGCCTGGAGTTTGAGGATAAAGATGCAGAAAAATTTGCCAAAATAGCGCAAAAAATGGATGGTATACGTATCTTTCTCACCAAAGACGATAAGTATAGGGAAGAAATGAAAAGTACTGTAAAAAGCTACCTGAAATCAAATAAGATGGATGAGCTTATGAGGTTTAAAAAAGAAGCTAAGGAAGTGAAGGTATTTGCAAGGCAAAAATCTTCTGATACCTTACAGGAAATGCTTGTGTTTGTAGAGGGAAAAGATAAGGAAGAGACGGTGCTGATATCCCTTACAGGCAATTTTGAACTTTAATAATTAAAAAAGCACCATAAACTAATTTAATTACCACAAAAAATGAAAAAGTTAATTGTAACGCTTGTTTTAGTACTGATGCCTTCACTTTTTTTCGGGCAGTCTATGTTTGACAAGTTTGAAGATGAAGATGAAATCGTATCTGTACTGGTAACTAAGAAAATGTTTGAGCTTATGGGTAATGTTAAGGCAGACCCCAACAACAAAAACTCACAGCAGTTTCTTAACCTTGTAAAAAAGCTGGATAACTTAAAGGTGTTTACCACCTCGAGCTCTAAGCACTCTGCCGAAATGAAAAAAACGGTAGACACTTATCTTAAAAAGTATCCGCTTGAAGAACTAATGCGTATAAATGAAGGTGGAAGAAACATTAAGATCTATGTAAAATCAGGCGCTACATCTTCACAGGTAAGAGAACTGCTTATGTTTATGGATGGCGGTAAAGAAGAAACAGTGCTTATGTCGCTAACCGGTAACTTTGACCTTAAGGAAGTATCTTTCCTTACAGATTACATGAAAATACCGGGAGGAAACGAAATTAAACAAGCATCCAATAAAAAATCATAATCATGAAAACTGTCTTATATCTGTTCAGCGTTGTAATAGCTGTTGCACTCACACTTGTATCGTGCGACTCTAAGCCTTCACTCCAAAAATATTTTGTAGAAAAATCAGAATCAGCAGATTTTGTATCCTTCGACCTGGGTACCGGTATAATTAAAACCGACAGTACCGTGCTTAATGCAGAAGAGAAAAAGGCTTTGGAATCTGTTCGTAAGCTTAATATACTTGTCTACAAAAAAGATTCTCTGGACAATGCAACATATGAAGCTGAAACAAAAAATGTAAAAAGTATCCTTAAAAATGGAGAATATGAGGAGCTTATGCGTTTTGGTTCTTCAAAACAGGGGGCAAGCATTAATATGCTTGGTGATGGCGACGATATAGATGAGTTTGTAGTGTACCTGCACCAAAAAGAAAATGGTTTCAGTATTATAAGGGTATTGGGAGACAATATGAATCCTAACAATGTACTTACACTTGTGGAACTCATAAAGAAAGCAGGTGTAGATATGGATCAGTTAAAGCCTGCTCTGGATGCTATAGACACAAAAAAATAAGGTTAGTTTACTATTAATATAGTTATTAAATCCTGCCCTGAAGGCAGGATTTTTTATTTTAAAAGACTGATTTTTTACTCTCTTTAATTTTTACTTTTGAAGTATCAACCAAGTTTAATAAAATGGGTGTTCTTAAAAAAATAAACAGTAAGGCGAAATCTAATACAGATACCGGTTTTGGTACTAACCCTGATAGTTATGGAGGTAGGTTTATAAATAAAGATGGTACGGCAAATATAGAAAAGAGGGGGATACCCTTTTTGGAAAGAACAAGCTGGTATCATACCATGCTTACCATGCCTGCCTGGAAGTTTATAGGTGTATTGTTTACATTTTATGCCGGTATTAATTTTGTGTTTGCCTCTATGTATTATTTAATAGGCATAGAGTATCTTGACGGAGTGGGAGGAGATGGCTCTGAATGGTTAAAGTTTGGTAAGGCCTATTTTTTTAGCGCGCAAACTTTTACAACTGTGGGATATGGCCACATTAGTCCCAATGGTTTCCTTACAAGTGCACTGGCGGCAACAGAGGCGCTTATCGGCCTTCTTAGCTTTGCCATTGCTACAGGTTTGTTTTATGGGCGTTTTAGCAGGCCTAAGGCTTATCTTAAATTTTCAGATAATGCACTAATCGCTCCCTATCGTGATATGACTGCATTTATGATTAGAATGGCTCCTTTTAAAAATACGACACTTTTAGATGCTGAAGCCAGAATGACGCTGGGCATGAGCATTAACGAAAATGGGCGTATGGTGAATAAGTTTTATACGCTGGGGCTTGAGTTACAAAAAATTAATTCGCTTACCCTAAGCTGGACCTTAGTGCATCCTATAACTGAAGACAGCCCTTTTTATGGCTTTAGCCGTGAAGATTTTGAAGCTTTTGAGGGCGAGGTTATAGTTTATGTAAAAGCTTTTGATGATTTGTTCAGTTCAACGGTTGCAGCTACAACATCCTATACATTTAGCGAAGTTGTTTATGGCGCAAAATTTGAAATGATGTACACCGAGAATGAAACTAATACAACTACTATTCTCCAACTTGAGAAAATCAATTCCTTTAATAAAGTAGCGCTATAGGCAAATACTAAATAAGAATTGCTAAATACTAAATGACAGGAAGCCTATGCTAAATAGGTGTATCCTGTCATTTTTTTATGTAATTACTTTGTAGTGTAATATTGTATAATAAAAGCAATTAACGTAAAAACTGAACTAATCACCAAAAATTAAAAGCACATGAAAAGAACACTACTATTATTGGCACTGGCTGCCACATTGGGTGCAGCTGCACAAACTACCCACCATATAAATAACTGGGGTGTAGGTATTACACAGGAGCAGGCTTCTATGACTGTAGATGTAGGAGATACTGTAATGTGGACATGGAGCACAAATCATCCACACTCTGTAACAAGCATGAACGGCAGTATGGAAACCTTTGACAGCGGTATTCTTACTGGTATTGGGCAAACTTTTTCTTATACTTTTACTATGGAAGGTACAAACCCTTATGAGTGTGAGGTGCACCCGGCCATGCAAGGTACTATTACAGTACAGGAGCAGCTTGGGATAGATGATATTAATAAACCTGAATTTGAATTTTATCCTAATCCTGTAACAGATGTTTTAACGGTTAATGCAGGTACAGTTATAGAAAGAATTCTAATTTATGACCTGAATGGTAAAATTGTTATGGATTCAGCAGGAGG
>CAMPIZ010000120.1 GCA_946886675.1 uncultured Flavobacterium sp. | reverse complement strand
CGTGCCATTGTAAAGCTCAACAATCTTCTTACAAATAAACAGGCCAAGGCCTGTTTTTATTTTTTAAGTTTATCCTGAACAGCTTTAATACGCGAATTCCTTAAAGAATCCGGTTTTGGTTTAATAAGATTCCCTCCTGCTTTCTCTTCTTTTTTAACTAAAGAATCGATAACTATTTTTTCCGCCTTAAGCCTTTGTTTTACTTTATCATTTATTCTTTTGTACTCTTCCAGCCTGGATGCATAGTATTTGTGGTTTTGGGCAAAAGTAGCACTATCTATTTCATATTTTTGATAGATATAGTCTTTAAAAACTATATCATTTGCATCTAATGTAGCCGGAGCATAAGAGTTCATGGCCTGCAGCAGCGAAATATCATAAAGAATTTGTGCCATACGGTCTTCACTTAAAAGATTTTCAGGCTCCTCTACCTCATTGTCTTTGCAGGCGGCAAAAACAAATAGTGATAAAAATAGAACTGCAAGTTTTTTCATAATCTATCTGTCAAAAAGAAGACGTTCGCCACAGCGGATATCTTTTACTTTAAAATTGTTATAGACCAATTGTCCGTTAACAAATGTGTGCGTAATTCTCGATTTAAAGCTTTGCCCTTCAAACGGAGACCAGCCGCACTTGTATAAAATATTTTCTTTTTTCACGTTCCAAGGCAGCCCGGCATTTACAATAGCAAGATCTGCATAGTAACCTTCCCTTATAAAACCTCTCTTCTCTATCCTGAAAAGTTTTGCAGGGTTATGCGCCATTTTTTCCACAATTTTTTCCAGTGAAATTTTACCCTGATGGTAAGCTTCAAACATTGCTACCACTGCATGCTGTACCAGTGGCCCGCCTGATGGTGCACTTGTATAAGGATTTTTCTTTTCATCAAGTGTATGCGGGGCGTGATCTGTAGCTATTACATCAATCCTGTCATCAAGCAGCGCTTCCCAAAGCGCCTTTCTGTCCTCAGCAGTCTTTACAGCAGGGTTCCATTTAATAAGAGAACCTTTTTTATCATAATCAGCATCTGTAAACCATAAGTGGTGTATGCATACCTCTGCTGTTATCTTTTTCTCCTCAAGCGGAATCTTATTGGTAAAAAGTTCAGTTTCTTTTGCTGTAGAAACATGAAATATATGAAGCCTGGCTCCTGTTTTTTTAGCAAGCTCTATAGCCTTTGAAGAAGATATATAACACGCCTCTGTACTGCGAATAAGCGGGTGATACTTCATCGGGATGTCATCACCATATTCTTCTTTATATTTTTCCAGATTGGCTTTTATAGTTGCCTCATCTTCACAATGGGTAGCAATAAGCATATCAGTACTGGAGAATATTTTTTCCAGCACCTCTTCGTTATCCACAAGCATATTACCTGTAGAAGAACCAAGAAACAGCTTAATACCGGCCACATTTTTAGGGTTGGTTTTAAGTACTTCCTCCAGGTTATCATTTGTACCTCCCATCATAAAAGAGTAATTTGCATATGATGTTTCGGCGGCCCTTAGATACTTTTCTTCAAGCAGCTCCTGAGTTACCGCATTAGGCACCGTGTTGGGCTGCTCTATAAAAGAGGTAATTCCGCCTGCTACAGCAGCACGCGATTCGGTTTCAATCGTACCTTTATGGGTAAGCCCCGGCTCACGAAAATGTACCTGGTCGTCTATAGCCCCCGGGATAAGATAATTTCCTTCGGCATCAATAATTTTTATATCAGATGATTTTGCACTTATACTATCGGCAATTTCTTTGATATACTTATCTTCAATTAAAAGATCGCCTTCAAATACTGACCCTTCATTTACAATTTTAGCGTTCTTAATTAAAATCCTGTTCATCGTCCTTATAATCGGTTAAGCATTTTTTTTATTCGAAGAGAAACCACACCCAGTATGGCTTCTTTTATTATAGCATTACTCATTTTAGATTCGCCCTTAGTCCTGTCTGTAAAGATTATAGGCACTTCTACTATATTAAATCCGTTAGAAAATGTCCTGTACTTCATTTCTATCTGGAAGGCATACCCCACAAACTTTATCCTGTCAAGGTTTATGCTTTCCAGCACTTTGCGCCTGTAGCATATAAACCCTGCGGTGGCATCGTGTATCTTCATTCCCGTAATCATCTTTACATATACAGATGCATAGTATGACAACAGCACTCTGCTAAGCGGCCAGTTTACCACGTTTACCCCGGTGCTGTAACGGGATCCTATAGCCATATCAGCTCCTTTTTTACAGGCTGATAAAAGCTTTTCAAGATCTGTCGGGTTATGTGAAAAATCGGCATCCATTTCAAAAATGTACTCATACCTGCGTGCAATAGCCCATTTAAAACCATGAACATATGCGGTACCCAGTCCTGACTTTCCAGCCCGCACCTCTACAAAAAGCCTGTCCGGAAACTCCTTCTGCAATTCCTGTGCCTTTTGAGCCGTGCCATCGGGAGAATTATCATCTACAATTAAAATATCGAAGGAAGTTGCAAGCGAAAAAACTGCCCTTACAATGGTTTCTATATTTTCAATTTCGTTGTAAGTAGGTATTACAACTACACCTTCGCTCATGTATGTGTAATTTTGAATGCAAAAATAATGTATTTCTAACGTGTTATCTATAATTAAATTATAAATCTGCAAAATAACCGAAGCCAAAAATTATTACTTTTGCTGTGCTATGATGGACCTAGAATTACACAACAGGCTTACAGAAAGCAAAGACTGGGCAACTATGCTCTTTGTGCTGTGCTTTGTACTTATAGCCGTAAACAGGTCGGTTTTTAGCCATCGCTTTGCAGAATTTTCTAAGCTGGGATGGTCTAGCAAGTATACAAAGATATATAAGGATGGCGGCAATATGATGAGCAGCTTTACAATTTCTTTTTTCTTTGTACAGCTGATTTCTTTTACTTTCTTACTGCAGTTTTTACTTAGCTACTTTGGCTTTGCGGAAAAATATGACTGGATTACGTTTATTCAGATCTTTACACTGCTGGGTGTTTTTATTCTTTCTAAGTACCTGCTGGAAAAAATTATAGCCACCTCTTTTAACATAGAAGAGTTTAATGAGCAGTTTAACCTGCAAAAAGTAAACTACCGTACTTATATAGGCATGGTCCTGCTGCCGGTAAATGTTTTATTGTTTTATAACCAGCCTCCTCATCCTGTTGTCATATATGTAATTATTGGCCTTATAATTTCAGGAAGTATCTATTCTTACCTTGTCACCCTTAAGACTTATCAAAATTTTATCGCCCCTAAATTATTCTATTTTATTTTATATCTTTGCACTCTTGAAATAGCACCCTATTATTTCATGTATTATTGGTTTACAAAAAGTAAGTTATAACAACACAAATTACTATGAAAGTGAAAACAATTTTGGTTTCGCAGCCAGAACCTAAAGTAGAAAACTCTCCGTACTTTGAATTACAGCAAAAACTGAAAGTAAAAGTTGACTTTAGGCCATTTATTCACGTAGAGGGTGTAAGCGCAAAAGAAGTAAGAGCCCAGAAAATTGACCTTAACAACTTTACTGCAATTATCCTTACCAGCAGGAATTCCGTTGACCACTTTTTCCGCGTAGCAGAGGAAATGCGCTATAAAGTTCCTGAAACCATGAAGTATTTTTGCGAGAACGAAGCAATTGCTTTCTACCTTCAGAAATATGTAGTGTACAGAAAAAGGAAGATATATGTTGGCCAGAAAGATTTTGCAGACCTTTCTCCACTGATTAAAAAATATAAGGACGAAAAATTCCTGCTGCCGTCATCAGACCAGCTTAACGACATAGTACCGCAAACACTTAACAACCTAAAGGTAGACTGGACACCAGGCACGTTTTACAAGACTGTGATGAGCGACCTTAGCGACCTGAAGGATGTATATTATGATGTACTTGCCTTCTTTAGTCCTACAGGTATAAAATCACTGTTTAAAAACTTCCCTGATTTTCAGCAAAACAATACACGTATTGCCGTATTTGGAAGCACTACCCAAAAAGAAGCGCTTGATCACGGCCTTCGCATAGATATTATGGCTCCCGCACCGGGGACACCATCTATGACTATGGCTTTAGAAAAATACATTATTGAAGCTAATAAAGCAAAGTAATTTGCAAAGACATAAAAACACCAAAAACCGCCATTGAGCGGTTTTTCTTTTTAATACCTTTTCCATAAAAAAGAGCCGCTTTACAGCAGCTCTTTTTAATTCAATTTATTTATTCTAAAAGTCTCTGATTATGCCTGTGGAGCACCTGCCATGATCTCTTCATTGGCAAATTCCTCAAACTTGGCAAAGTTTTTCCTGAAAGAGTCAGCCAGTTCATGTGCTTTTGCATCATAAGCGGCTTTATCTTCCCATGTGTTTCTTGGGTTTAAAACTTCCGAAGGAACATTAGGGCAGCTTTGAGGCTTAGCAAGCCCAAAAACTTCATGCTTAACAAAAGGCACATTATCAAGATCGCCATTTAGGGCGGCTGTAATCATAGCCCTTGTGTATTTTAATTTCATCCTTGAACCTACGCCGTAAGGCCCCCCGGTCCATCCGGTATTTATAAGCCATACATTAACGCCGGCATCTTTCATTTTTGAACTAAGCATCTCTGCATACTTTGTAGGGTGTAGCGGCATAAAAGGCGCTCCAAAGCAAGCCGAGAAGTTTGGCTGAGGCTCATTAATACCTGCCTCTGTACCAGCTACCTTGGCCGTATAGCCAGAGATAAAGTGGTAAGCAGCCTGACCCGGAGTTAGTTTTGATATCGGAGGCAGCACACCAAAGGCATCTGCCGTAAGGAAAAATATATTTTTTGGATTGTGTCCTATAGAATCCGGCTGAATGTTATCAATATGATAAATAGGATAGCTTACACGGGTATTTGGCGTAATACTTACATCTTCAAAATCTACTTCGTTTGTACCTTCTTTAAAAATTACATTCTCAAGTATAGCACCTTTTTTTATAGCCCTGAAGATATCCGGCTCGTTTTCTTCCGTAAGGTTAATCACCTTAGCATAACAGCCGCCCTCAAAGTTAAAAATGGTATTTTCTTTTGTCCATCCGTGTTCATCGTCACCTATAAGTTTACGGTCAGGATCTGCAGAAAGGGTTGTTTTACCAGTACCTGATAAACCAAAGAAAATAGCGGTATCACCTTTTTCGCCCACGTTTGCACTACAGTGCATAGGAAGCGTATCCTTAAACACAGGAAGTATAAAGTTAAGTGCAGAGAAGATACCTTTTTTCATTTCCCCTGTATAACCCGTACCACCTATAAGGGCAATTTTTCTGGTAAAATCTAGAATAGCGAAGTTGTGCTGGCGTGTACCGTCTATAGCAGGATCTGCCATAAAGCCCGGAGCACATACTACATGCCATTCCGGTTCGAAATTTTCAAGCTCAGATTCTTCAGGACGAAGAAACATATTATAACAGAAAAGATTTGACATAGGAAGTTCCGTAACCACCCTTACATTCATTCTGTAATTAGGATCGGCACATACATAACTGTCCCTTACAAATATTTCTTTACCGGACAGATAATCTGTCACTTTGTTATAAAGCTTTTCAAATTTATCACTGTCAAAAGGAAGGTTTACGTTACCCCACCAAACCTTATCTTCTGTAATACTGTCTTTTACTATAAAGCGGTCCTGTGGTGATCTTCCTGTAAACTCTCCTGTATTAACGGCTAGCGCCCCTGTAGAACTCTCGACACCCTGGCCTTTTTCTATCGTAATATCATGTAACTCATCCGGAGTAAGCTGATATTTTACATTAGCATTTTTAATTCCCATTTTCTCTAACGAAATCGTTTTCGTAAAAAGGCCAAAATTACTCATAATTTTTGTTATTAAGTTGCATTGTTTCAGGGGACAAAAGTATAAAAT
>CAMPIZ010000119.1 GCA_946886675.1 uncultured Flavobacterium sp. | reverse complement strand
ACTTATAACCAGCATAAAATATAGTGCTATAAGCGCAGTCATCAGATCTTCCATTAATTCGTCTTCTTCAACAATTGAGGCGCGTATAGTTAACTGATAAGGGTTGCCATCTTTATCATTAAATACGGTTTCAAGATAACGCACAGGCTCATCATCATTGTCGTACTCCATATATTCAAATCCCGAAATGAATTTATCTGAAAAATCATAAAGAGGTCCCTTAGGTAGAGGTTTTACCTTAAACTGGCTGATACCAAATTCACGCGTTTCAAGTAGTTCAGGATTGGCATACGCCTCACGTATTATAAGTAGTTTAGAGTTTTTAAGGCCATCATCTATATTGTCATATACCTCTTCCAGAATTACCATATAAAAGAGGCTTGCCCACAAGGCTATGATGCCCAGTAAGGCAATAATAAGATAGCGTAATGTATAATTGCGGAGTTTCATTTAAGTCATTTTATAACCCATGCCGTATACCGCCTGTATGTCGGCTTCAGCACCTGCATCCTTCAGTTTTTTACGAAGGTTTTTTATTTGGGAATATACAAAATCAAGATTGTCTGCCTGATCTGTATAATCACCCCAAACAGATTCTGCAATGGCAGTTTTATTAATGAGCCTGTTTGGGTTTATCATAAAATAATAAAACAGGTCATATTCCTTTCGGTTAAGCTGCAGGGGTGTGTCATTAACACTTACGAGTCTTTGTTCCGGCTGTACTTTAATATTATTCCAGGTGATAAAACTGTCGCCATCATGATTTTTACGCCTAATAGCCGATTTAATCCGCGCGTGAAGTTCGGCTAAATGAAAAGGCTTGGCGAGGTAATCATCCGCCCCCAAATCCAGGCCGGCAACCTTATCATCTACTGCATCTTTAGCAGAAATTATTATAACCGCTTCTTTTTTACGTAGTTCTTTTATTTCCTTTACAAGGTCAAGCCCACTTCCGTTGGGCAGCATTATATCTACCAGTATGCAGTCATAATCATAAGCGCCTATTTTATCGAGGCCAGAAATATAGTCTGCAGCAGTTTCCACTATATACTTTTCCTTTTCAAGGGACTCCTGTATTACTTCCCTGATTCCCTTTTCGTCTTCAATTATAAGGATTTTCATGCCGGCATTGTTAGATATTCTCAAATATACATATTACCTGTGTATGATAATTTTAAATCTGGAAAGAATTGGGAATTATGAAACAGGCTATTTTATATCGTCTGTTTTCTTCACTTTTTTCAGAGTAAGCAGGTTTAAAGGATTGATGCCTAAACCAGTTACATTGCTGCCCGTAAACCTTGCTGCTTTATCATAAAACAAAGGAATAACAGGTGCTTCCTCCATTACAAGCGAATCCATTTGCTGGTATAATTTCTGTCGTTTTATATCGTCAGTTATCAGGAAGGACTGTTCATATAACCTGTCAAACTTTTCACTTTTAAAATGAGTATAGTTAGGGCCACCGGGAGAAAAGTTTTTACTGTAAAAAAGGGAAAGATAGTTTTCGGCATCGGGATAATCGGCAATCCAGCTGGCCTTAAAAAAAGATACTTTACCTGTAGATATTGCCTGTGTAAGAGTAGAGGGCGGATTAACGTCCACCTCTACATTAAGTCCTATTTTTTGCCATTCCCGCTGCAGGTATTCCGCAATATCAAGGTAAGAAGCACTTGTGCTCATTTGTATTTTTGGATTATTATCTCCTGTTTCAGTTTTATAGGCAGCAACGAGTTCGCGGGCTTTTGCGGGGTTATAATCATATCCTTTACAACCATAACCGCCCAGGCCTACAGGTATCATGCCGCTTGTAGCCGGTGTGCCCATACCATTGCGAAGGTACATTATCATCTTGGCACGGTTAAAGCCATAGTTCATAGCCTGCCTTATCCTTTTGTCTTTAACAGCAGCGTCAGCACCATCAAGCCTGAAGCCAAAATATTCCGTATTAAGATAAGGCCCGGTTATCATTTTTACTCTTTCTTTATATTTAGGCTGAAGATCGCCTCTCGGCGTTAATATCTCGTCTTTATAGGAAGGGTCAAGCCCGGATACAAATTCGAGCTTACCCTGTACAAATTGTAAGAACCCACTTTGCTTATCGGGTAAAAATGTAATAGCTACAGCTTCAAGATAGGGCAGCCTGTTGCCGTTTTCATCTTTCTCATGATAAATCTTGTTTTTACGGAGTACCAGCTTCACGCTTTCCTCCCAGATTTTAAAGTGAAAAGGTCCGGTACCTATAGGGTTAGACCTGAAATTGTATCCCTGCTTTTCAAAAGCCTCACGAGGCACTACAGATGCATATTTCATGGTAAGCAATCCGAGGAATGCCGGGAAGGTTTTGTTGAGCTTTATTTCAAATACAGAATCGTTTACAGCATAAAAATTTTCTACATTTTGCAATATCCACCGCCCTGGTGCAGCTACCTTTTCGTCCAGCAGGCGGTTAAGGCTATATGTAAAATCCTCTGCTTTTACGGTACGTGTACTGTCACTGCCAAACAATATACTTTTATGAAAATATACATCATTCCTAAGTGTAAAAGTATAGGTTTTTCCATCTTGAGAAATATCCCATTTTTTAGCGATATCCGGTTTTATATTCAGGCTGTCATCAAGCTGCACGAGCCCGTTAAAAAGCTGGTTGCAAACCCATATAGATGGCCTTGTGCGTGAAAAAGCAGGATCGAGTGAGTTTACGGCTGCATTTTCGTTATACCTGAAAACAAGATGATCGCTATTTTGATTTTTGTCCTTAGTGCAGGAGGTAAAAAGAAGAATTAAGCAACAAATTGATATATAGCTTATTATTGATTTCATCAAGTCGATTTTTGTATGTAAATTTGCAACCTCTTTTTTGTAGAGGTAAATATAAATAAAGTTACTGCTTTACAAGGAGCTTATACAATGGAAAACAGGAAAAAAGTCGCTTTTTATACTTTAGGATGCAAACTGAACTTTTCAGAAACATCAACTATTGCCCGCAACTTTCAGGATGAAGGATTTGACCGTGTTGATTTTGAAGATGCGGCCGATATATATGTTATCAATACCTGCTCGGTTACAGAAAATGCCGATAAGCAGTTTAAACAGATAGTAAAAAAGGCGATAAAGAAGAATGATAAGGCTTTTGTAGCAGCTGTAGGCTGTTATGCCCAGTTAAAACCGGAAGAGCTTGCCGCTGTTGATGGTGTGGATCTGGTATTAGGCGCTACTGAAAAATTTAAGATTACCGATTACATAAACGACCTTTCTAAAAATGACATGGGAGAGGTGCATTCCTGCGAAATATCGGAAGCCGATTTTTATGTGGGCAGTTATTCCATAGGTGACCGTACCCGCGCTTTTTTAAAAGTACAGGATGGCTGCGATTATAAATGTACTTACTGTACCATTCCGCTGGCAAGAGGTATTTCACGAAGCGATACTTTAGAGAATGTACTTAAAAATGCCAAAGAGATCTCTGAGCAAAATATAAGAGAGATTGTACTTACAGGAGTAAACATAGGTGACTACGGAAAAGGGGAGTTTGGTAATAAAAAACACGAACATACTTTTTATGAGCTTGTTCAGGAGCTGGACAGAGTAGAAGGCATTGAGCGATTAAGAATTTCTTCTATCGAGCCAAACCTGCTTAAAAACGAGACTATAGAATTTGTATCGCAAAGCCGTACATTTGTTCCGCATTTTCATATACCATTACAGTCGGGTAGTGATGATATTCTTAAACTGATGAGAAGGCGATACCTGCGTAATGTATATACTGAGCGTGTAGCTAAAATAAGGGAGGTAATGCCCCACGCATGCATAGGTGTAGATGTTATTGTGGGCTTCCCGGGTGAGACAGATGAGCACTTCCTTGAAACCTATAATTATCTAAACTCACTTGATATTTCTTACCTTCATGTATTTACCTATTCTGAAAGGGATAATACACCTGCAGCCGAAATGGATGGGGTAGTACCTACGAATGTGAGAAGCAAGCGCAGCAAAATGCTAAGAGGGCTATCGGTTAAAAAGCGCCGTGCTTTTTATGAAAGTCAGTTAGGTACAACAAGGACTGTGCTTTTTGAAGGTGAAAATAAAGAGGGGTATATACATGGCTTTACAGAAAACTATGTAAAGGTAAAAACACCGTGGAACCCTGAACTGGTAAATACACTGCATGAAATAAAGCTTACCAAAATTGATGAAGACGGTATAGTAAGAATGGAGTTTGTTAATCAACCCGTTTATGCATAAAAAATAACCCTCGCTAAAAGCGGGGGTTTTATTATAACTCAAGTGTTATAAAACGCTTATCAATAGTTACTTTTCGAAATCCAAACTCTTTACTGATCCATTCAAAAACCTTTGGATGATATAGAAAAATATGGGTAGGATCATTTTTATAATACCAACTGCTAAAATCTTTTGCTTCCTCAAAAATCTCTGTCATTAGGTAGAGTTTGCCGCCAGGTAACAGTAAACTGCGCAGCAATTTAAATTCTTTATAAGGTTGTTTAAAATGTTCTATTACTTCAGTGCAGGTTATATAGTTATACTGCTTTTTAAATAACTCTGAGTTATTGTGAAAGTAAATGTCATACTGATCAATAATGTAATTGTTATTATATAATACTTTTACTACGGGTGATCCGGTTCCTGATCCAAAATCAAGTCCGCTATGTTCAGGAGAAAAATCCCTGAGTACAGCATTTATAACAGGACTTACAAAATTTTGATACTCTGTATCTTCCGGATTATTGTTATGACATTCATAATGTGCCTTTTCCTGTTGTGGTGTAAGGTAATGCATCGGTGCATTAAAAACAGAAAGGCAATAGGAACACTGTAAAAATTCCCTTTGCTTTTGTATATAAAAACTAATAGAAGCACCACTGCAAAGCGGGCAGGGATTACTTTCCATTATATTCTTATACCTGGAGGCAGCATTTCTTTATATTGTGGATTCTTTTTAAAAAAAGCTGCAATTTTAGGATGTGTGGGTACAACTCTCAGCCTTTTTTCTTCGGCAATCGCCAGTATTTCTTTTAAAAAGTCAGAAACTTCGTCGTCGTCATACTCCATATCTTCAGGGATATTTATTTTAGTCAGGAAAATTTTTCTCTCCTGGCTGGAGTACTCCACTGTAATCATTTTACCATTTACTGTTGCTTCAAATTGTCTCGAGAATTCGTTGTCTTTAATTTCCATAGTGTTTAGTTAAACTTCATAGGAACCTCAATTATAAGTATTTTAGAATCTTTGTTTGTTTTTATGTCAAAACTGTCAAATTCTACAATACCATAAGCGTCGCGCTCCCTTATGGTTTCATTATTAATTTCAATTTCTCCTTCTATCAGAAAAAGGTAAACTCCGTTTTCCGGAATTTTTAAATTATAAGTAGTGGTAGTATTAGCGTCAAAAAGCCCCAGGTACATATAGGCCTGTTGGTGTATCCATAAAGCAACTCCGTCGTTTTTATCCTGTGGAGTAACTATAGTTACAAAGTCGTTCCTGCTTTTTTCAAGATCAAAACTTTTTTGATCATATCTGGGTTCAACATTGTCCTTTTCAGGAAAAATCCATATTTGCAGGGTTTTGGCACGGTCTGTTTTACTGGCGTTCATTTCGCTGTGTTCAATACCTGTACCTGCACTCATTACCTGTACTTCTCCAAACCTTACGGTAGCCTCATTTCCCATACTGTCGCGGTGGGTAAGCCCCCCTTCGAGCGGTATGGTAATAATCTCCATGTTTTCATGAGGATGTGTTCCAAAACCCATGCCACCGGCTATAGTATCGTCATTCAGTACACGCAGCATACCAAACTGCACCTCGTCGGGTTTATAGTAATTTCCGTAAGAAAACGAATAGTTTTCTTTCAGCCAGCCATAGTCTGCAGT
>CAMPIZ010000118.1 GCA_946886675.1 uncultured Flavobacterium sp. | reverse complement strand
TGTAATTTGCCTGTGTATGAAAAAAATCCTTTCGCTATATATCTTCTTTTTTTGCTCGTGCACCTTCGCACAGGAACTTACCATCCCGGTAAAATTTCTTTCAGGCAGCAAAAATACCATCAAAAGATATGTTGGCACCGATGCTTTTGGATGGACATATACCATCACTGATAATGAGTTTAGAAAAGAAAATAACGACAGAATCGTAAAATACAAAAGCCTGCAATTGGGTGATATTTACAGGGTAGACCTGCAAAACCCTCTGCAGATCGTATTGTTTTACAAAGACTTTAATACTGCCGTACTACTGGACAACCAGCTTAACGAAACGGCAAGGATAAATTTTTCTGACCTGACGGAACTCACACAGCCAATAATTGCAGAAGCTGCCAGCCTAGCTTCACAAAACCGGTTGTGGGTATATGATATTACAACCCAGCAGATAGGCCTTTATGACCCCGCACAAAACAATTTTAAGACCATAACCCCACAACTTAGTGACGGAATAAAATATTACCAGTCTGACTATAATTATTTTTACTGGATAGATGCTGCCGGTAAAGTTTATCGCGTAAATCTGTTTGGCAAGGTTAGTTTTCTTGGCTCGGTACAGGAATATAATCAAATACAGTTTGTGTCGCCATCGCAGGTTTTACTTAAAAAAGATGAGGCCCTTTTTCTATATAACCTGATATCCCAAAGCAGTAAACGGATTGAAATAAAGGAAAAAAGCTTTAAGAGTTTTCATTATAAAGAACAAATTTTATCTATTTTTACAAACAGCGATATAAACCAGTATAAAATAACAATAACCGAATAATGCATATAGCAGTAGCCGGAAACATAGGTGCCGGAAAAACAACCCTTACAGGGCTATTGGCAAAACATTTTAAATGGGAAGCACACTATGAAGACGTAGTTGATAATCCTTATCTTGACGATTTTTATCATCAGATGGAACGCTGGTCTTTTAATCTGCAGATATACTTTTTAAATACCCGTTTCAGGCAGGTAATGCAGTTTAAGGAAAGTGGAAAAAAGATTATTCAGGATCGTACAATTTATGAAGATTCCCACATCTTTGCTCCCAATCTGCATGCAATGGGGCTCATGTCTAACAGGGACTTTAGCAACTACACCTCTCTTTTTGAGCTAATGGAAGGATTTGTGGGCGCTCCTGATTTACTTATTTATCTTAGGAGTTCAATTCCGAACCTGGTAAAGCAGATTCACAGCAGGGGCCGGGATTACGAAAACTCCATATCTATAGATTACCTTAGCAGGCTTAATGAACGCTATGAAGCATGGATACATGGGTATGATAAAGGGAAGCTGCTTATTGTTGATGTAGACAAAAATAACTTTGTAGATAATCCAGAAGATTTGGGTGATATAATAAACAGAATAAATGCCGAATTGAACGGGCTGTTTTAAAATAAAAAAATCCCGCTGTTACCAGCGGGATTTTTTATAGCTATTTATTAGTCTTCACTGTTTCTTAACTCTTCAATTTTTTGAAGCACCTCTTCTTCAGTACCTTCAAAAACCTTTTCATCAGTTTTCACCTCTTCATTTGTAGTATAGGTTGAAATTACAACCTTAGCTTTTACATTCCCCTCACTGTCTATTTCTTTTTCGATAGAAATTTCTTTCCTGTTTTCATGTGCTGTAGTTACAGGCTGCTCGATAACAGTTGCCGATCTTACATCCCTGTCGTCTGCAGTTTCTCCGTGACCACCCAATATTGGCGCAATAACAAGCCCGATAAGGCATGTAAGCTTAATTAATATGTTCATAGAAGGGCCTGAAGTATCTTTAAAAGGATCGCCCACGGTATCGCCTGTTACAGCAGCCTTATGCGCATCCGAGCCTTTATAAGTCATTTCTCCGTTAATCATAACACCAGCTTCAAAAGATTTTTTAGCATTATCCCATGCTCCGCCTGCATTATTCTGGAAAACTGCCCACAAAACCCCTGAAACTGTTACACCTGCCATATACCCGCCTAACATCTCGGCCACAAGCTGGTTATTATCAGGATAAACAAGCATACCCACCAATACAATAGCTATAGGGAATCCTATGGTAAGTATTCCGGGCAGCATCATTTCGCGTAAAGCGGCTTTTGTAGAGATCTCTACACATTTACCATATTCCGGTTTCCCTGTTCCTTCCATAATGCCCGGAATATCCCTAAACTGCCTCCTAACCTCATATACCATATCCATAGCTGCTTTACCTACAGAGTTCATGGCAAGTGCAGAAAACACTACTGGAATCATCCCTCCCACGAATAGCATAGCCAGTACCGGGGCTTTAAAAATATTTATACCGTCTATCCCTGTAAAAGTTACATAGGCTGCAAATAGCGCCAGCGATGTAAGTGCCGCAGAAGCAATTGCAAAACCTTTACCTGTAGCGGCAGTTGTATTACCTACAGAGTCTAAGATATCAGTACGTGTGCGCACCTCTTTAGGCAGTTCACTCATTTCTGCTATACCTCCTGCATTATCAGATATTGGTCCAAATGCATCAATAGCCAGCTGCATAGCGGTGGTAGCCATCATTGCTGATGCAGCCAGAGCAACACCATAAAAGCCCGCTAATGCATAAGAACCCCATATAGCACCTGCAAACAGTATTACTGTAGGAAAGGTAGAAACCATACCTGTAGCAAGTCCGGCAATGATATTAGTACCTGCACCTGTACTCGATTTTTGCACGATAGCCAATATGGGCTTTTTACCAAGGCCGGTATAATATTCGGTTACTGACGATATAACACCTCCTACAAACAAACCAACAAGTGTTGCAAGGAATACCCTTAAGGATGATATTTCCATAGCTCCCTCACCATAAAAACTCATGGTCATGTTTTCCGGCAGCATATAAGTTACCAGGAAGTAACAGGATATTGCAACCAGGCCAATAGAAAACCAGTTACCTATATTTAATGCTCCCTGTACTTGTGCTTCCTTAGCGTCGTTGTTTTTTATCTTTACAAACAAAGTTCCTATTATAGAAAATAATATACCAAACCCTGCAATAGCCATAGGCAGAAGAATAGGCCCTATACCACCAAATGCATCAGTAAAATCAGGATTGGCAATCAATATATCCCTTAACACATAATTACCCAAAACCATTGCAGCAAGTACCGTAGCAACATAAGAGCCAAAAAGGTCGGCCCCCATACCTGCAACGTCTCCTACGTTATCCCCCACATTGTCTGCAATAGTTGCAGGGTTACGCGGGTCATCCTCAGGTATACCTGCCTCTACTTTACCTACAAGGTCGGCCCCCACATCGGCAGCCTTAGTATATATACCACCACCTACACGGGCAAATAATGCTATAGATTCTGCTCCTAGTGAGAATCCTGCAAGTGTTTCCAGCACTATAGTCATATCGGCAGCATTTGTCCATGTGCCATTCATGAAGTAATGAAAAAAGAAAATAAAGAATGCTGTTAAGCCCAGCACTGCTAATCCTGCCACACCAAGCCCCATAACGGTACCGCCTCCAAAAGACACCTTTAAAGCCTGCGGAAGGCTGGTACGGGCTGCCTGCGTTGTCCTTACATTAGACTTTGTGGCAATTTTCATCCCCATATTTCCTGCAAGGGCCGAAAAAACTGCCCCAAATATAAATGCCACCACTATGAGGATATCTGTAGTAGGCACTATATATGAAATAACCGCCAGTGCAATACTTGCGGCTATAACAAAAAATGTAAGTAATCGGTATTCTGCTTTTAAGAATGCAAGGGCACCTTCATAAATATGGTCGGAGATTTCCTTCATCTTACCATCCCCGGCATCCTGCTTAAGCACCCATGATCTTTTAGCTGCCATAAACAGCAGCCCTACAACGGCCATAATAATAGGCACGTAAATCATTATTGATTCCATAAAAATTTGATTTGGTTTGTTAATAGATTCGTAAATGTAACAAAACCAAAACAAATAAAAAAGCAATATTCGAGGGTGAATATTGCTTTTTCTTTATTTTTTTAAGGACTTTAAATTACCTGATGCTGAATAATTCTTCCGGCCTGTCCTGTAAAGACTCAAACCTGTCTACACATTTAGTAATAATTTCGCGGGCTTCATTAACATCGCCCCATCCTTCTACGTCAACTTTTTTGTTTTCAAGGTCTTTATAAACCTGGAAGAAATGCTCGATTTCTTTTAATAAGTGAGGATTCATATCACTTAGGTCCTCAAGCTTATTCCAAATTGGATCTGAAACAGGAACGCAAACAATTTTCTCGTCCGGGCCTTTTTCATCAGCCATATGGAAAACACCAATTGGCTTAACTTCCATAACACAGCCTGGAAAAGTAGGCTCAGTGACCAATACAAGTACATCAAGCGGGTCTCCGTCAAGAGCAAGGGTTTCCGGAATAAAACCGTAATCTGCAGGATACATCATTGATGAAAATAACATCCTGTCGTAACGTATTTTTTTTAATTCAAAATCGTACTCATATTTATTTCGGCTTCCTTTAGGTATCTCGATAAGTACATCGAACGAATTTAATTTTGCTGCGCTCATTTTTATCTTAATTATATCTTTTACTGTTTTTGCGGGTGCAAAATTAGTGTAAAAATTAATGTTTACAAAGAAGCCAGGCCATTAAAAACGCTGAAAAATAATAAGTTTACATAAAATTAATGCGGAAAACTGCGTCCGCGTTTACACAGATAGTAATGCCACAGTAAAAATGCTGCATAAGAGCGGTATGGAGTCCAATTTTTTGTATGGTTTACAATTTCATTTAAATCACTAAATCCCCAAATGTCTTTAATTGCAGATATAATAGCTATATCTCCCAAAGGCAGGATATCCGGCGAACTCAAACTAAACATAAGGTAAATATCCACAGTCCAGTTCCCTACCCCTTTTAATTTAATCAGTTCATCCCTAATCTCTTTATGAGGCTTTAAATGTAAATCATCAAAGTTTAAAGAACCACTTACAACAGCTTGTGCAACCCCTGTAATATATCGGGCTTTCTGCCTGCTTACCCCACATTCTTTAAAATCGTTTTCATTACAGCACAAAATGCTGTCTGGTGAAAAAGAAACTATTTTTGCCTCGAGTTTTTCAAAAGCTGCCTTTGCAGACTGTAGCGATACCTGCTGTTCTAATATAATTTTACACAGGGTCTCTAATCCCGGCTGCCTTACAACAGGTGTTGCATAACCAAACTTTTCTGTTATATGGTTAAAACCGCATCCAGTTCAGCCAGTTTTTTATATTCTTCCATATATTAAAAACAAAAGCCCCAATAACTGAGGCTTTTTGAAAACTACTATTGTATTAACTATTACTAAGAACCGCTTACTGTTTTTTCGCAATTGTAATAACAACCGCCTTCGTCACAATAGGCCACTTTTTTACCATCAAAAACAGCATATCTTAAATGGCATCCTGTAGCACATCCTGTACAGGTAGTATAACTTCCGTCTACACTTCTGTCAAGAGTATATTCCAGATACATATTATCCTTTTGTAAGAATCTTGCTATGGTTAATCCACTACCATTATAGCCTTTAACTGCATACGTTGTATTTATACTGTCTTGTGCTAAAACTTCCCCAATTTCAAACGAAACAAGTGTTGTTGGATGCCCTTGTCTTACTAATTCATCTTCAAAATCCTTTTTCAGTTGAGCTATTGGTATTGTTATCTGATTTTGCCCATCTTTCTCAACGCCTATAACACCATCCCAAATGCTCGATCCACTTTTAAGATTTAATGTGTTTTCTTCATTCATCTGCACTGCGTTAGGCTCTTCACTACATGAAACTGCAAATACTGCCAACGCTAATATTATCAGGCTTTTAAAAATATATTTCTTCATAGCTGTAAGGTTTTGATTGTATATTATTTATTGACGAATGTACATTATTTACA
>CAMPIZ010000117.1 GCA_946886675.1 uncultured Flavobacterium sp. | reverse complement strand
ATAGTAAGTATTCAGGATAATATAAAAAATTACGTACATACGCAAGCATTCATCGGTAGTGGAAAAGCTTATTACAATGAGCTTTTTAGCGAATCGATTACAGAGGATTACAGGAAAAAAGATTTTGAAGAAAATCTTAATCAACGTACTGGTAAAGTGGTAGTATTAGAGTCTGCTAAGCTTATGTCTAATGAAAGATATTCGCCTGAAATCATTTTTGATACTGAATTTTCAGTTTCCGAAAAGCTTCAGTCAGTAGGAAGTCTTAAAATAATGGAAATACCATTCTTAGATAAAGTTTATACCCGGGATGTTATAGCTAATGAAAAAAGGAATTATGACATTAATTATGTAGAGTATGAAAACTCAAAAACATATGAGAGTGAAATAATTTTAAACATAGCAGAGGGACAGAAATTTATTGAAATTCCTGAAAACAAAGAGCTTATGTATAAAAATCATCGTTATACCATAACTTATGAGGTTGTAAAGCCAAATTCACTTAAAGTGTTGAGAAAAGTAAATATCCCTTGGGATAATATTAAACCGGCGGAGTATGCAGACTACAAAAAATATGTAGAAGGTGTACTCGAAATTGAAGACCAGGTAATAGGTTTTAAATAAAAAAAGGCTGCCTATGGGCAGCCTTTTTTAATAAGCTTTCTTAATCCTGTCAAGATCGCGTTTCACGTCGCGGTCTTTTATAGTATCGCGTTTGTCGTAGTTCTTTTTACCGCGTGCCAGGCCTATCTCCAGTTTGGCAAGCCCTTTTTCGTTTGTAAACAGCCTTAGCGGAACAATGGTAAGTCCTTTGTTCTGTACGCTTTTTTGCAGGCTTTTAAGCTCCCGCTTGTTAAGCAGCAGTTTTCGCTCGCTTTTTGGCGCATGGCTAAAGTTGCGGCTGTAGGCATACTCTTCTATATTGGTGTTAATGGCAAAGAGCTCGTGCCCCTGGAATTCGCAAAAACTTTCGGCAATAGAAGCCTTGCCGAGGCGTATGGATTTTATCTCGGAACCTGCCAAAACAATACCGGCTGTATAACGCTCCAGTATCTCATAATCAAATTTGGCTCTTTTATTAAGTATATTAACCGTTTTTTGCATAAGGATTGCAAAGGTAAGTACAATAGTTTAAAGCGGCAAGCAGGTAAAATGCGGCCGTTTATATTTTTTTAAGGGCATGTGTAACCTTGTCACTGTAAATGGTTACAGTATAAAGGCTTCCATATTCGGACTCGTTTATATCAGTATATTTTTTTTCACCAATAAGCTGGTTTACATAATTAGGAATTGTATTACTGTGTCCCACGATTACAATACTTAGGCCCTTGTGGTGGTTAATAATGTTTTCAAGGTCGGGATTACGGGGGTCATAGGTAAGTATATCCAGCCTTTCCTGTTCTGCAATAGGCCTGGCGGTTTCCATAGTCCTTTTATAACCGGTAGAATATACCGCTACAATGCCTTTATCCTTAAACCATCCGGCCCAGGATTGTGCACGGGCAGCACCGGCTTCAGAAAGGTCAGGATCTTTAGAAAGGTCGGCTTTTTCCGCATGGCGGATAAAGTATATTACCGTAGGCTTTTCCTGAGCATTCAGCATAAACGTTGTTAAAAGTATAAAGGACAGATAAAGTGTTTTCATATAATAGGCTATAGATACCTAAAGATAGTCAATTTCCGGAATAAAAAAAGCCCCAACAATTAATCAGGGCTTCAGGTATATATGGAGAGAACTAAAACTTAGTCGGCTTCCGTAACGGTAATGGTTCTTGTAATATAGGTATTATCCTCCTTTAAGAATTTCAGCTCATATTCTCCCGGCTCATCAGCAGAAAAAACATAAGGCTCCGTTACAGTAGTATTTGTATTTGTACACTGGCATCCTGTGTAGCGCACTTTTATATGCACATTTTTAGGGAAGCTCTGGCTTTGGTCAAATCCCGTAAAGGCACCACAGGAACTGTAAATTTTAAAAGAGACATTCAGGGTAATTTCTTCATCAACAACCGCAGTTGTTGGCCCTGTTACCGTGCTTGCATAAACATACCCGTCTGAATAGCAGTCGCCATCATCTACACCGCACGAGGAGATTACCGTAAGGGTTAGGAAAAAAGCAAAAAGCTTAAACTTCAAATACTTCATTTTATTAATTTTTTATACATTAAAGATGCGTCTGGTGGAATTTGGTTGCGTATACTTATCAACATTAACGCAAAATTAGAATTATCAGGCAAATATCGCTTCTTTATGATACTTGTTTCGGTATTCTACCGGCGAAAGCCCGGTAATCTTTTTAAACAGTGACCGGAAAGTTTTGGCATCGCTGTAGCCTACATCATACATAACCTCGTTTACATTTTTAGAAGTGCTTTCAAAATGTTTTTTGGCGGCTTCTATTTTAACCCTTTGTATATATTCGCCTGCTGTATTGTTGGTTGCTTTTTTAAACCTGCGGTCAAAATGCCTGCGGCCTATGGCAAATTTATCTGCCAGCTCATCAATAGATATTTTTTCGCTTATATTTTGTTCAATAAACTCCTGTGCCAGCTTTATAGGAACATCATCATGATTTTTCTGCCCGTTAAACATAACAAAAGGCGACTGGCTTTTGCGGTCTATTTCCAACGCGTATATCTTAGAAGCTGTTATGGCTATATCACGCCCGGCATGTTTTTCTATAAGGTATAAAAGCAGGTTCCAGTAAGAGGTGGCCCCGCCGCTGGAGTATAGTCCCTGCTGTTCGGTAACTATACGGCCATCTACCAGTGTAACCTCAGGAAACATTTGGCGAAACTCTCCGGCAGTAAGCCAGTGGCTTGAACATTCACGTCCGTTAAGCAAGCCTGTTGATGCCAATAGGAAAGAACCTATACAGAGGCTCGCTATTTCGCTTCCGTTTTCATATTGTTGAATAATCCAGGGTAAAAAGTCTTTATTCCTGTCAATTGCCCTGCGGATATCACCGCTTATAGCCGGAATAATTATGAGGTCGGTTTTGTCTATGTCTTTCAGCAGGGCGTCGGTACGCACTGCAAAAACCCCTCCATTGTATTCCACTTCTTTTTTAAGGCCTACAAACTGAATGTTGAACATGGGTTCACGGCCCTGTGATGCAAGAAAGTCATTTGCTCCCGTAAAAATTGTACGGGGGTCAACAATGCTGGCCATTATCGCTTCATTAGGCACCAAAATAGATACATGTATCATAGCTTTTAAATTTTTTTAAATCTAAACAGGTGGTAGTGATATGAAACGTTGCGCTAAGATAATAAATTTCCTAATGTCGCGAACAACACCTCAAAATGTCTGTGTATCACCCACCACATCTTCTCTTTGTAA
Source organism: uncultured Flavobacterium sp. (assembly GCA_946886675.1). The sequence continues at coordinate 2,642 of CAMPIZ010000117.1, read as the reverse complement.
AATACCTTTGTTAAATCAAACATTAGCCTGTTTACTTTGCAAAATCCTACACACAGCCCTTTGCGAAAGCTCATAGTGTCGATGAATATTTCATTAGACGGGTATATTTCCGGCCCCGGTTGCGAGCTGGACTGGCATTTTAATATATGGAGTTCAGAGATGGCGGTTTTTTTATGCGAAGAGCTTGCAAAAGCCGATACCATACTTTTTGGACGTGTTACTTATAATGCTATGGCTGCCTATTGGTCGTCTAAAGGTATTAACCTTACAGCACCGCCGGAAGACCGGGCTTTTGCAGATATGGTGAACCGATACAAAAAAGTTGTTTTTTCCCGTACACTGCACCAAGCAGTATGGAATAATACAGAAGTGGTAAAAGAAGAACCGGCAGAATATATAATGCGCCTTGTGGAGTCCGCTGGCTGCCCTGTTATGGTCTACGGGAGCGGGAAACTGGTTAGGTACCTTATAGAAAAAAATCTTGTAGACGAATTTCATTTGTGGGTACACCCCGTTACACTTGGAGAAGGCAAACCATTGTTTCATGATAAGGCTAAGCATCATTTACAGCTTGAGCGCTCAAAATTATTTAAAAATGGGGTGGTAACTTTATGCTATTCTGTTGAGAAGGAAACAAAGGGAAGGTTAATTTCTTAAATTTATCGCTCAAACCAATAGCCATGAAAAAACTGTCACTATTATTTTGTTTCCTGATTATAGTATCTGCATGCGGTATAAAACCTGATAATGTGGCTTCGGTTAAAAATTATCAGACAGTAAATGATTTTTTGCAGGAAAAAGATTTCTTCAGGGCAAGAGATTTTTATGAAGCAAACAAAAATGCCATTGCAAAACCCCATAGCTTAATACTCGAGGCACATATAGCTAATGCCTTTAATAAACCTAAAGAATCAAACCTAAGTATCGATAAAGTTTTTAAGGAATATGCATCTATAGTTCCCGATAGTGTAAAACAAGAGCTTCTGGAACTTGAGCAGGCTAACCATGCGCGACTTTTTGAATATAAAAGAGCGGACGAGACGATAACCAAAATACTTGAAAATTATTCCGGGCTGCTTACGCAGGATGAAATACACGATTATAAGAATACCCAAAAAATATGGGCCGCACTGGCAGGCCAGCCTAAGCAGGAAGTTACCATAAACCACAGGACAGCTATAAAAATGTCGCGCGATATAGCACAGCTTGCAAACCTGCCGGTAACAGTTGACGGAAAAACCATAGATTTTATTTTTGATACCGGGGCTAATATTTCTGTTGTTACGCAAACTACCGCAAAGGCTTTCGGTATGAAAATGCTGGATGCGAGTATAGAGGTAGGGGCCATTACAGGCTTAAAAGTAAATTCAGGGCTTGCTCTATGTCCGGAATTTTCGATTGAGGGTATAACGGTTAAAAATGCGGTTTTCCTTGTTTTTCCCGATGAAGCACTTGCCTTTTCGCAAATAAACTATCAGATAAATGGTATATTGGGCTTTCCGGTTATTGAAGCTTTAAAACAGATAGAAATAACAAAGGCTGATGAATTTATAGTTCCGCAGCAACCCGGTAATGATAACCTGCGCAATATGGCGCTCGATTTTTTAAACCCTGTGATAAATATAAACGGCGAACATTATACTTTCGACTCCGGTGCGGTAGGTACCTCACTTTATACCAGGTACACAACCAAACATAAAACCGAAATGGAAACTTACAGCCAAACGGATCTCAATTTTGGTGGGGCTGGAGGTATGCAGACAAGAAAAGGATATGTAATTACTTTTTATCCTGTAATAAATAATAAAAAACTTACCATACAAAATGTTCAGGCCTTTACCGAAAAGATAGGAGAGGAGGAAAGCAAATACTATGGTAACATTGGACAGGACATTATAAAGCAATTTGACAAAATGACCCTGAATTTTGAACAGATGTATATTAAGTTCGACTAAAAAAAGCAAAGGGAAATCACATCAGAATTTCCCTTTTTTCTGCCAGTTCTTTTATCTTGTGTGAGGCTGTTTCGCCAAACTGTATGCTTTCATCATAATATTTATCGCCTTCGGTAAGAATGGCGAAATCGCCTATCTCTATGCCCAGCCAGGTATGGCCGTTATCGTCTACACTAAGGGTATAGGTGTAGCCAATATTATTAACCTGCTGCTCCCATCCTGGTACATACAGGTTGTAGCGTATTGTTCGGTTAGGCTCAAATTCTACCACGCTCATTTTTGCCTGTCCCGGCCATTCTATAATTGTAGCAGGATGCACTTCAAAATCGCCAAAATCTTCAGGCAGGCTGTCCCACTGGCGTATGTAGCGGGGCTGGGTAAGTACTTCCCAAACACGGGTTACAGGTGCTTCTATACGTATGTTGTTTTTAACAATAAGTGATTTGCTCATAGCTTTTATTTTTTTGGTTATGAGGATAAGTTATCTCATATAGTGTGAGATGATGTTGTACTAATTCCGTTTTATGTACCTACGATTCGTCTTTCGTTCTTTTTACAAGGCTGATGCCCGAAATGAAAAATATAATACCCAGTATGCCATAAACTAAGGTGATTTTTACATTTTGCTCTGCTGTTGCAGTACTGGCAAAAACATAGGCGGCATATATCATACCTACAATACCTAAT
>CAMPIZ010000116.1 GCA_946886675.1 uncultured Flavobacterium sp. | reverse complement strand
ATTGCAACCAAATACTTTTTCACACATCTCAATTTGCGGCAAAAATAGAAAACTAAACCATTTAAAAAACAGTAGGTTAAGAAAAATTTGTGATATATGCCAAACAAAAATGCCGAAAGCATACAGCCACCGGCACTTTTCTTTAACTAACCCTAACCAAATTGAGAAAACTATTCATTTTCAGAGTGCAAATTACTCAAAAAAAACAGGATTGTATGTTAAGGTAATGTTATATGTATATAACTGGAAATTAAAATATTAGCTATTTATTATCCTGCAAGGCAAATACCCTTTTAAGCAACACGGAAGTCCTTTCGTTAATATTGTTTCTTATTTCTTTTTCTTCTACTGCAATCATGGTAAAAACGCCATCCAGTGCTTCATTTGTTACATAATCGGTAAGGTCCGGGTTTACATCGTTGGTAAGCGGCAGGGCATTGTATTTAGTAATAATATTTTCCCAAACTTTGTCGGCTCCCACTTTGCTGAAGGACGATTTTATAACCGGGTTAAACTTATTGTACAATTGTGTTGAGGTAGTCCGCTCCAGATAAGCCGTAGCAGCCCTGTCGTCTCCCATAAGGATATTTTTGGCATCGTTAAAGGTCATTTGCTTTACCGCCGAAACAAAAATAGGCGTAGCTTCCTTAACAGCATCTTCTGCAGCACGGTTTATCATTTTTAAGCCCTCATCTGCAAGTGATCCTAAGCCTATCTGCCGAAGGGCAGTATCTACTTTTCGCAACTCTTCCGGCAGTAGTATCTTTACCAGTTCGTTTTTATAAAAGCCATCGGTAGCGGTTAGCTTACTTACCTGTTGATCTATACCTTTGTCCAGTGCTTCTTTAAGTCCTGCGGCAATATCGGCATTACTTAGTATTGTGCCCTGTGGCAGCTGGTTTACAGCCTGCTGCAGTTCGGCACAGCCGGAAAAGGATAAGGCCATTGTAAGAGCGAGTGCGGGTATCAGTATTCTTTTCATAAATGGTTGGTTTTATATTTGGTTTAGTCCTGTAGTGCAAAAACTTTTTTAAGCAGGTCGGAGGTTCGGGACGAAAAATCGGTCCTTATTTCCTTTTCTTCCACAGCTATCATGGTAAAAACGCCATCCATAGCCTTAGACGTTACATAGTCCGTAAGGTTGGGGTTTACATCTTTGGTAAGTGGGAGCGCATTGTATTTTTCAATGATTGTAGCCCATACCTTATCGGCGCCTACTTTATCCAGTGAGTTTTTTACCACCGGGCTGAATTTGCCGTACAATTGTGATGAGGTGGTTTTTTCCAGGTAATTTGTTGCCGACCTGTCGTCGCCCATAAGTATATTTTTAGCATCGTTAAAGCTCATGCTCGTAATGGCATTTACAAAAATAGGGGTAGCTTCCTTAACAGCATCTTCTGCAGCGCGGTTAAGTACCAGCAGACCTTCGTCTGCCAGGTTGCCCATACCCATACTTCTCAGGGTTTTGTCTACCTTTTGAAGCTCTTCCGGAAGGAGTATCTTTACCATTTCATTTTTATAGAAACCATCTACGGCAGTAAGTTTTGTTACCTGCTCGTCTACGCCTTTGTTAAGGGCTTCCTTAAGTGCAGATGCTATATCGGCGTTGCTTATATTTTTGTTTCCGGTTACTTCGCTCACTTTAGATTTTGCCTTATCAATAAAGCCGCCAAGCTGTGCATTTGAAACCATTGGTACAAACAAAAGGGCTAACAGTAATTTTTTCATGTAATAGAGTTTTTCTCAAAAATAACAAAAACTGTTCCAACAGAGTAAAGTTAATTTGCACAGGACATTCACTCGATCTATTTTAGGCTTCATTTAACGCTAATGGTTTATTTAAGTTATGAATAATACGTACCTTGCAAGGATGTTTTGGTAAAATTTAAGGTATGCAGATTATCGAGCTTGAGCTGTACAGCAGCAATTTGGCAGAGACCGAAAATTTTTACAAAAAGGTTTTGGGTTTAAAAGCAGAACTATCCGACAAATTTTCTATAACATTTGCCATAGGATATACAAAACTTATCTTTAGATACGTTGAGGGTCAAAAACCCGTTTACCACTTTGCCATAGATGTTCCCACTAACCGTTTTGAGCAGGCACACAGCATAATGAGCTCGCGGGTGGATTTGCTTAGGATAGATGCAGGCAGCATAGCAGACTTTGTAAACTGGGATGCAAAATCATTTTACTTTTATGATAACAACGGTAACATACTGGAATTTATAACCCGCTATCCCAACAAGGAAACCTCCAAAGAAGATTTTAGCAGTAATTCTTACCTGTGCATAAGCGAAGTAGGGCTGGTAACTAATGATGTACCCGGCCTTGCCGATAAGCTTAAAAAACAGTTTGGCGTACCCATTTTTCACAGACAACCCCGCGCCGATAAATTTACCGTTTCCGGAGACGACCACGGGCTTTTTATTATTGCGGAAAAAGGGCGCGACTGGTATCCTACCAAAGTAAAATCGGCTTCGTTTCGCACCCGTGTGCTGTTTATGAATGAAGGAAATTTATATCATATTGTGAGGTAGCCCTTTAAAAGTTTACGATAACGATTTTTCCGGGTGTTGTATATTTTGAAATCTTCAATAAATCCGTAACTTGCGGGCTTAAAATTGAGATTAATATAAAATGGAGCAAGTACAGCCTTATATTCCTAAAAATAAAGTTAGAATAGTAACCGCAGCATCCCTGTTTGACGGGCACGATGCGGCCATAAACATCATGCGCCGAATTATACAGGCAACGGGTGTTGAGGTAATTCACCTGGGGCACGACCGCAGCGTGGAAGAAGTGGTTAACACAGCCATACAGGAAGATGCAAACGCCATAGCCATGACCTCATACCAGGGCGGGCACAACGAATATTTTAAATACATGCACGACCTGCTTAAAGAAAAAGGGGCAGGCCACATAAAAATATTTGGCGGCGGCGGCGGCGTAATCCTTCCGGAAGAGATAAAGGAGCTTCACGACTACGGTATTACAAGAATCTACTCCCCGGACGACGGGCGTGAACTTGGCCTTCAGGGTATGATTAACGACCTTGTGCAAAGGGCAGATTATCCCGTAGGTGATAGCCTTAACGGCGAAGTGGAACATCTTACAGATAAAAATCCAACAGCTATTGCAAGGGTAATATCATCGGCAGAAAACTTCCCTGAAGTTGCCAAAGATACCCTTGATACGATACATAAACAGAATGAAACGTCTAAAATTCCTGTATTGGGTATTACCGGTACGGGTGGCGCAGGTAAATCATCTTTAGTAGATGAGCTTGTGCGCCGTTTCCTTATCGATTTCCCTGAAAAGACAATCGGCCTTATATCGGTAGACCCTTCTAAGCGTAAAACGGGTGGTGCTCTACTGGGCGACCGTATCAGGATGAATGCCATAAACAACCCAAGGGTCTATATGCGTTCGCTTGCCACACGCCAGTCTAACCTTGCACTTTCTAAATATGTGGCAGAGGCTATACAGGTGCTTAAGGCTGCAAAATATGATTTAATTATCCTTGAAACATCGGGTATCGGGCAGAGTGATACTGAGATACTTGACCATTCGGATGTTTCGCTGTATGTAATGACACCGGAATTTGGTGCGGCTACTCAGCTGGAAAAAATAGACATGCTGGACTTTGCCGACCTTGTTGCTATAAACAAGTTTGACAAACGCGGCTCGCTTGATGCGCTTCGTGATGTAAAAAAGCAGTACCAGCGTAACCACAACCTGTGGGATGCCAATCCGGATGATCTTCCGGTATTTGGTACCATTGCATCGCAGTTTAACGACCCGGGCATGAACACGCTTTACAAAGCGATTATGGATAAGATTGTGGAGAAAACAGAATCTGACCTTAAATCGACTTTTGAGATTACCCGCGAGATGAGCGAAAAGATATTTGTAATTCCGCCAAGCAGGACACGTTACCTTAGCGAAATTGCAGAAAATAACCGCGGTTATGATGAAACAGCCGCAACACAGCAGGACGTAGCCCAAAAGCTATATGGTATATTTAAAACTATAGAAACTGTAGACGGTAAAACACCTGAAATAAATAAAGCCGGAATTGAAGAAACTTCTGTAGCTACTAGCGATACTGAAAAGTCGCAGTTCCTGAACCTTTTACTAAAAGAGTTTGACCGTGTAAAAATGAACCTTGACCCATACAACTGGGAAATTATCCTTACATGGGATGAAAAGGTGAACAAATACAAAAATCCGGTTTACAGCTTTAAGGTAAGAGATAAAGAAATTAAGATACAAACACATACCGAATCACTTTCGCATACACAGATACCAAAGGTTGCCCTGCCTAAATACCAGGCATGGGGAGATATCCTTAGATGGTGCCTGCAGGAAAATGTACCGGGAGAATTTCCGTTTACTTCAGGATTATATCCGTTTAAGAGGGAAGGGGAAGACCCAACACGTATGTTTGCAGGAGAAGGCGGACCAGAGCGTACCAACAGGCGTTTCCATTATGTGAGTTTAGGTATGCCTGCCAAGCGTTTATCTACAGCGTTTGACAGTGTTACCCTTTATGGTAACGACCCTGATTACAGGCCTGATATTTATGGTAAAATAGGTAACGCGGGTGTATCTATCTGCTGCCTTGACGATGCCAAGAAACTGTATTCAGGCTTTAACCTTGCACACCCTATGACATCGGTAAGTATGACCATTAACGGTCCGGCGCCTATGCTGTTAGGATTCTTTATGAATGCCGCTATAGACCAGCAGTGTGAACTTTACATAAAAGAAAACGGCCTTGAAAAAGAAGTAGAAGAAAAAATAAGTAAAATATACAAGGAAAAAGGAGTGGAAAGGCCTCGTTACAACGGTGCCTTGCCACAGGGTAACGACGGGCTTGGGCTTATGCTTTTGGGTGTAACCGGAGACCAGGTACTTCCTGCCGATGTATATAACGAAATAAAAGTACGTACCCTTTCGCAAGTGCGTGGTACGGTTCAGGCAGATATCCTTAAGGAAGACCAGGCACAAAATACCTGCATCTTCTCTACCGAGTTTGCCCTTCGCCTTATGGGTGACGTACAGGAGTACTTTATCACTAAAAATGTGAGGAACTTCTATTCGGTTTCCATTTCAGGATACCACATTGCAGAGGCTGGCGCTAACCCTATCACACAGTTGGCGTTTACCCTTGCAAACGGATTTACCTATGTGGAGTACTACCTGAGCCGTGGTATGAACATTAACGACTTTGGGCCTAACCTGTCGTTCTTCTTCTCTAACGGTATCGATCCAGAGTATGCGGTTATAGGCCGTGTGGCAAGAAGAATTTGGGCTAAGGCGCTTAAAAACAAGTATGGAGCAAACGAGCGTGCGCAAATGCTTAAGTACCATATCCAAACGTCGGGTCGTTCACTGCACGCACAGGAGATTGACTTTAACGATATCCGTACTACATTACAGGCACTTTATGCCATTTATGATAACTGTAACTCACTACATACAAACGCTTATGATGAGGCTATTACCACGCCTACCGAAGAAAGTGTGCGCCGTGCAATGGCAATTCAGCTTATTATAAATAAAGAGCTTGGGCTTGCCAAAAACGAAAACCCTATACAGGGATCGTTTATTATTGAAGAACTTACCGACCTTGTGGAAGAAGCAGTACTTACAGAATTTGACCGCATAACCGAAAGGGGCGGGGTGCTTGGCGCTATGGAAACCATGTACCAACGTTCTAAAATACAGGAAGAAAGCCTTTACTACGAAACGCTTAAGCATACAGGTGAGTTCCCTATTATAGGGGTAAATACCTTCCTGAGCTCAAAAGGTTCGCCTACGGTTGTACCGGCTGAGGTTATCCGTGCTACAGAAGAGGAAAAGCAGTTCCAGATAAAAACACTGGAGAGCCTTCACGAGGGTAATGCCGAAAAAGTGAAGGAACAGCTTGCCCTTGTACAGGATGCTGCTATACAAAACCAAAACATTTTTGAACGCCTTATGGA
>CAMPIZ010000115.1 GCA_946886675.1 uncultured Flavobacterium sp. | reverse complement strand
AAATTTGAAAATTAAGTGCTAAAAACTTAATTTTTGCTATGAAATTATTAATACTAAAAAAAGAAGTAATGTTATCACCCTTTTTAAAACGGTGTAGTGCTTTACTGCTTTTTCTGTTTCTTTCTACCACGGCACATGCACAGTTAACAGTAACAGTAGTTACAAAGACCGACGAAACCTGTCCCGGCAACGGTACAGCTACCCTTACCGCACAAAACGCACAGCCCGGCGAAGATGTGTACTATCTGGTATACCAATTACCGGATACAGATACTCCCGTGTGGAACTCTACAAACGGAAATGTAACTGCGCTTACAGATGGTAATTATCAGGCTGTAGCACAGCAAACCATAGGCGGTAATCCTGTAACATCAAACCCGGTTAACTTTGTAATAGAAGACCATACACAACCTGTAACCTTTACGCTCACTGCCACAGATGAGATTTGTATAAACGATGCCTCTATAACAGTAAACGTTACGGGTGGCACTCCCCTTACCTACGAAATTATAAATGGCCCGGTAACCGCACCGCCACAGGCTTCCAATGTTTTTACAGGTTTGCCGGATGGTACATTTACTGTAAGGGTTAATGATAATTGTGGCTTTGGAGTACCACAGGCCATTACAATATTTACGGCTACACCCGATTTTGAGCTGGCACCCAATGTTATTTTTCCAAATCCCGTTTTGGATGCCTGCGATGAAATTAAAATAGCCAATATCATCTCACTGTTAACTCCGGATATACCTTTTAATTATCCTATGGATGCAACCTTTACCATATATCCACCGGATGGAGGCACACCTATAGTTATTGAGGGGGATGTAATGCCAACCCCCGACCCAAATGTGGCGCAGGCAGTTGCCATAATACCTTTTTATTATAATGAGAACTATACTTATGAACTGGTAGTAACGGATGGATGTACTACAGTAGGCCCTATAGAATATAATATTAATCCTCGGCTTAATGTGCTGGCACTGTTTGATAATGCCAACTGTGACGGTAAAAAGCTTATACTCCAGCTCAGTAATTTTTTACCGCCTTATACTGTTGAATTTGATTCTTTTCCGGCAGGATTTGACCCCTTAGTGGGCAACCCGGCACACCCGGGCCCCTATACGGAAATTGAAACGGAGTATGGTGATGAAGACAACGAAGTACCCTACGGCACTTATACCGGAACTATAGAGGACGCATGCGGACATACCAGGGATTTTGAAATTATTGTAGAAGAAATACCCGTAATACCTGTTTCTTCTCCCAGCAATGCAGATTGTGCCACAGGGCTGGGTGATGTGGAAATTACCATTCCCGGTATTGGCATAGCCACCGCCTACATTACTGCTGCACCACAGGCCTATGTTGATTTAGGTAATCCGCTGCCTGATGATGTAATGGAGTTTTATGATCCGGATCCGCTGGAACTTATGATAACAATACCGGATTTACCTCCCGGAGATTATATTGTAGAATTGGTTGATGTTTGCGGTGTTGTATATGAGCCTGAAGAATTTACTGTAGGCACTGCAACCCAGCAGCCTGCTGTAAATCCGCGTCCGGACTGTGAGGAAGGTTTTGGGGCTATGGCTATTTCTTCATACAATCCGCCCCTATCTTCTGTAATTATAACAGATGCACCCGATGGCTTTCCGGAAACACTGCCTTTTGATGCCTCCGAATTTATAGCGGGCAACGGGGTACTGTACATGGATGGGCTTACACCGGGTACTTATGATTTTGAAATTACAGATGGCTGCGCTACTACTACACAAACTAAAGTTGTGGCAGGCTACACGGTTTCGGAACATGAGGTGGAAGTAACATTGCACTGCGGTTCGTTTGACCTTTACTTGCATCATGCCAGCAATGCTTCTAACGGGCTTAAATTCTGGCTGCAGAGATACGACCCTGCCACAGATACATGGGGACATCCGGATACAGGTATCAGTTATACCGAAGGAGACATTCCTGTTGATGTAAATTCCCTCCAGCTTGCAAACAACACTACGGTATACAGTATGCCTTACCAGGGAGACTTTAGAATTATAAAAAGCTTTACCACTTATGGAAGCGGAGTAAATACTAAAAGCTGTATTACTATTGTAGAAGAATCTTTTACTGTTGATGATGCGTTGGATATAGTAGATATTATCAATATTTCATGTGATGGAGAAGATGCCGATGTACAGGTTATTGCAGAAGGTGTACAGCCTTTACTTTATAAGATTACCGAAAAGAACGGAGAGCCTTTTATTATAGATAATGGCGAAAACAATACTTTTTTTGATCTTGAGCAGGGTTATTACAGGGTTACGGTTACCGACCCATGCGGACATTCGGTGCCTATGAATTTTAATGTAAACGACCTTCCCTCTCTTGTAAATGCATATCCGGCACCCGATCTGTACTTATGCGATACCGATAGTAATGGCGAGGAAACATTTGACCTTTCCCAACAAACTCCGTTTATAATAGGCGCGCAGGACCCTGATGTCACTACTGTTACTTATCATGCCTCTCAGGCAAATGCCGATAACGGTACAGCACCGCTTCCGCTAAACTTTACTATTGGAAATTATACTGTATATGCCAGGGTAATAAACAGTACTAATACCGACTGTGTTGCCACAACTTCCTTTAACCTTATACTCCAGCAAGCACCAGTGCTTAACATGGATGATGTATGGCCAATGTGCGAAGGCGAAAGTGCTGTTATTACTGCAGACGATGGTTACGACTCCTATGTGTGGTCTACAGGGGCTACAAGCCGCTCTATTGTAGTATCCGAGGCTGGCTCTTATACCGTAACGGCTACTATTGCAAGTACAGGATGCGAGGCTTCAAAAACTGTAAATGTGGTTACATCTGCCGTACCACATATAGCAGAGATTAATATATCCGACTGGACAAGTGTAAACAATACTATAACTGTTGTTACAGAGGCATCTTCGGCTCCTCAAAACTTCGAATATTCACTGGATAATAGCACTTGGCAAAACTCCCCTGTATTTGAAGGACTGGCACCGGGCCCTTATACTGTGTATGTAAGGGATGAACTGGGTTGTGGTGAAGAAAATGCAGAGGTATACCTGCTTACCTACCCAAAATTCTTTACGCCAAACGGTGATGGTATAAATGAAACCTGGCGCATACAGTTCTCTTATTATGAGCCTGATATGCAGGTTTATATTTACGACAGGTTTGGCAAGCTTATTACAGCCTTTGGCTCAAACCATAACGGCTGGGATGGCACCTACAACGGTGCACGCCTGCCTGCAACAGATTACTGGTTTGTAGTGAAACGCCAGGACGGCCGGGAACTTAAAGGCCACTTCTCTATGGTGAGGTAGATTCTTTTAATATTTGAGATCCTGTAAAGTTTAAGTGCCGGCCCTTCACCTTTATTTGAAAAAGGCCTTAACCGTTTTTTCATTACCACTACAGTATTTTAAGTGAGCAGTATAAACAGAATCTGCAAACTGAGAATGCATATCTATATCCTGCTGAACCTGTAGCTGCCCTTTTATACCGGCCTTTACCCTTTTTGCCACAGCAGTATTTTTGTTATAATCCATGTAGGAGTAAAACAACTGCGGATTCCTCAGGAAAATCATGTAAAAATACTCATCTATGCGGTGCACCAGGCTGGTTACAATTTCATTATTACCCATTGCCATAGGGTTCTCATAAAAACGTCCCGCTGCATACAGGTAAAAAGAGGTATGGTCTTTTTGCTGCTCCATTGCCTCCAGTAAATTGTGTATTTCCATAAGGTCGCCCATAGCGGTATAGTTATCATAATTTTGGGCTACCTCAGCAGATATTTCATTTTTGTAAGCATTAAAATATGCTTCACGCTCATTTGGTAAAAGTTTATAAAATTCTGTTTCCACCAGTGTACAAAAAGGGGTTTTAATAACCTCTTCGGTTGATTCATTAAAACCAAGCTTAAACAGCTTAAGCCTGTTGCCTTCATATACAAAATGAAATCCTTTTGCAGGCAATGTATCCGATTTAAAGTATATCATATCCATTGGGTATGGATCTACCACAAAAGATGTAGCTATTTGATATTCACCGTAACCATAAAAATTTTCTACTGCGCCATCTTCCTTTAATAAGATATTAGAAGCCTTACCTCCCAGCTCCGGGCAATTGCAGGAAAAATTTCTTTTGGCAAACAGTAATTTACGGGTAATATCCTCCACCCCTTTGGAGGCATCAAGAGGGTTTGGTGCAGTAGCCGTTTTAATAAATTCGAGTTTCCTGCCATTATGGTCAAAAGACAGCATATCGCCTACCATATTCACCATACTCACATCGCTGCCAAACATTATATATACATCTCCATCTTTTTGAGACAGGGTTGCACCTCCCGCATCGGTATTATAATATATACCTACTTCTGTTTCAGCATCCCGGGCGTTGGCTTTAATAACAAGGCTGTTAATATTATCCAGAAAGCCGGAACTGGCAAAAGGAGATTTATTAAGCCTTACTGCATCAATATAACCTTTATTCACCCAAACACCGTTGTAAGGGGTTAAAGGTACGGTTGCTAAGGGAGCTTCGGCTATTACTTCTGTTTGATTATCAGCTTCTTTAGATTTTCCATCGGCACACATTACCAGCAATGCCGCATAGGGGCTCAGGAGTAGTAATTTCAGTTTCATTGATCATTAAATTTTTTAGCTATTGGAAAAATAGTAAAAAAATTCCTGTTATGCTAATCATAAAATAAATCATATTTATATTGTAAATAGCCAAATATTAGTTAGAAACTTTCGCTTTTTCTTTAAATGCAAAAGGGAACAATAATGCAAGTAAAAAGGCATATCCGGCAAATGTAAACCATATACTCTGCCAGTCCCGGTTACCATTTACGGTAAAGTAATCCACTACCCATCCGCTGCCTAGCCCGCCTACCAGAGCACCAAGTCCGTTTGTCATAATCATGAACAGTCCCTGTGCACTGGAACGTATCTTCGGATTGGCTTCCTTTTCCACAAACATGGAACCTGAAATGTTGAAAAAATCGAACGCCATTCCATAAATTATCATGGATAATACAAGCAGGTATAATTTATCGGCAGGATTGCCAATTCCAAACAAACCAAAGCGCAGTACCCACGCCAGTATACTGAACAGCATAACGGTTTTAATACCATATCGCTTTAGGAAAAAAGGTATAAGAAGTATAAAAACCGTTTCTGATATCTGCGAAATAGAAAGCAGCAGGTTTGGGTGCTGTACCCCAAAGGAATCGGGATATAGGGTTTTAAAATCGTCCAGGAAAGGCCCGCCAAAAGCATTGGTAATCTGCAGAGCGGCTCCCAATAGCATGGCAAAAATAAAGAAGACAGCCATCCTGCGCTGCTTAAACAGTACAAAAGCATTCAGCCCCAGTGATGCGGCAAGTGTGCGCTTTTCCTGAGTGTTTAATGGTGGAGATGCCGGCATGGTAAAAGCATATAAGCCTAAAAACAAAGCGGCGGCCGCCCCTACATACAACTGGCTTGCACTTTGTGTCCATCCCAAAAAATCAACAGCCCACATGGCAGCGATAAAACCTACAGTACCCCATACCCGTATAGGCGGAAAATCGGTCACTATACTGTAGCCACGCTTTTCCAACACATTATAGCAAACCGAATTATTAAGTGCTATAGTAGGCATATAAGTACAGGAATACAGCAGCATAACAATATAAAACCAAAAATAGTCCTGCAAGGTTGTGGCATAAAACAGCAAAACTGCCCCTGCAAGATGGCAGGCGCCCAAAAGCCTTTCGGCATTCACCCAGCGGTCGGCCACAATACCCAGAAGGCCCGGCATAAAAAGCGAGGCAATGCCCATAGTAGTATAAACCCCTCCTATCTGCAATCCTGAAAAGCCCAGTGTGGCTCCCATATAATTGCCTAACGAAATAAGCCACGAACCCCACACAAAAAACTCCAGGAAATTCATAACCACAAGGCGGCCTTTTATACC
>CAMPIZ010000114.1 GCA_946886675.1 uncultured Flavobacterium sp. | reverse complement strand
GGTTTATACTATTTCCTCTGTTTAAATTATTCAAACTTCAAAAAGGAATAGATTATAAACAGGCTTCTGCTATTATTGGAAATCATTTTTCTGAAGTAAGCGATAAGCTTACCAATTTCCTGCAGTTATCATCGGAATCAAGACAATCTGAACTTTTATTGGCATCTATTGAGCAAAAGGCTAACAGTCTTCAGCCTGTACCTTTTGCAAATGCTGTAAATTTTAAAAAGAACATTAAGTACCTCCCATATGCAGCAATACCCGTTTTGCTTATACTTGTATTTGCTCTTAGTGGAAATTCTAATGTAATTACACAAAGCTTTGACAGGGTAGTGCATTATGATAAGCATTATACTCCACCAGCACCCTTTCAATTTGTTATTGCTAATCCATCACTTACAGCACAGCAGGGTACAGATTTTTTACTTCAGGTTAAAACTATAGGTAATATAGTCCCTGAAAATGCGATGATTACAATTGGCACCGAAAATTATTATCTTGAAAATACAAAGCCCGGTGTTTTTGAATATCGTTTTGAAAAACCTTCGGGTGATACCGAATTTGTTTTATCGGCTAATGATGTAGTTTCGCAACCCTATGAACTAAATGTGGTAGCGGTACCTACTATCTCTAATTTTGAGATGGTTCTTCAGTTTCCTTCTTATCTGAATAGGAAAGCCGAGGTTATTCGTGGAACAGGTAATGCCGTAGTGCCTGAAGGAACTAAGGTTACCTGGAATGTAGAAGCCGTTGCAACCGGATCTATAGTGTGGATATCAGATAATAATGAAACCGCTTTTTCTAAAAAGGAAAATAATTTTACTTTCAATAAAAATATATTACAAAATACTGATTATCAAATAATAACATCCAATTCTGCTGTAAAAAACCATGAAAAGTTACAATACCAGCTCTCTACGGTTAAAGATCAGTATCCATCTATACAGGTTTCTGTAGCTCCGGATAGTTTAAATCTTAAGAAGGATATTATTTTAGGACAGGTATCAGATGACTATGGGCTAAGTAAATTGCAGGTGGTTTATTATCCTGTAAATAATCCTGATGATATTAAGAGATTTAATTTGCCAGTAAAGAAAGATGTATTTGACAGATTTTATTACAACTTTCCTAACGGGCTAAATATTAAAGCAGGTATTTCATACGAATACTATTTTGAGGTTTTTGACAATGATGCCGTTCATAGTTTCAAAAGCAGCAAGTCTGCTGTCTTTGGTCACAAAGAGTTAACACAGGATGAGAAACAGGAAAAATCATTACAAGAGCAAAACAGTAACATTAACAGCCTTGAAAAATCAATTAAAAATCAGGACAGGCAGTTAAGCGAACTGGACAAGCTTCAGAAAATGAATAAGGAAAAATCTTCTCTTGATTTTAAAGATCTTAAAAAAATTGAAGATTTTATAGAACGGCAAAAGCTTGCGGAAGAACGTATGAAAGAGTTTTCCAAAAAGCTTAATGATAACCTGCATGAATTTAATCCTGAGAAAAGGGATGAAGTTAAAGAAGAACTGATGAAGCGTCTTGAAAATCAGGAAAAGGAAGCTGAAAAAAATGAAAAGCTTCTGGAAGAGCTCCAAAAACTTAATGATAAAATTGAGAAAGAGGAGCTATTTGACAAAATGGAAAGGCTTAAACAAAATGCGAAAAATCAGACAAAAAATTTAGAGCAGCTTGTTGAGTTAACCAAACGCTTTTATGTGGAAAAGAAGGCTGAGCAGCTTGCCGACCAGCTTGAGAAACTTGGTGAAAAACAGGAAAAGCTAGCCGACCAAAAAGACAATTCTACAGAAAAACAGCAAAATATCAATAAAGAATTTGATAAGCTGCAGGAGGAAATGCGAGAGCTTGAAAAGCAAAATAAAGAGCTTAAAAAGCCGATGGATATTCCTTCTGATAAAAATGAAGAGGAAAGTATTGAACAGGATATGGAAAAGGCTACCGATGAACTTGAAAAAGATAATAAGCAGCAGGCTGCGCCTAAACAAAAATCTGCCGGTCAGAAAATGAAACAAATGGGTGGCCAGATGATGCAAATGATGATGGCAGGAGGTATGGAGCAGCTTGAGGAAGATTCTAAAATGCTCCGTCAGATTCTAGACAACCTCTTAGCTTATTCTTTCTCTCAGGAAGATGTTATGGGACAGTTTAAAAATATGTCTTCGGGTTCTCCATCTTTTAGTAAAAACCTTAAAAAGCAACAGGACTTAAAACAGCAATTTCGCCATATTGATGATAGTATCTTCGCCATGTCTTTGAGAAACCCAATGATAACAGAAGAAATTACTAAGGAGGTTGGTAATGTTCATTACTACGTTGATAAGGCACTGACTGATCTTGCAGAAAACATTGTTCCCAGAGGAGTTTCTAACCAGCAGTATGCAGTAACATCGGCAAATAAACTTGCAGATTACTTAAGCGATGTATTAAACAATATGCAAATGCAGATGCAGGGTTCCGGTATAGGTAAAGCTAAACCAGGACAGGGGGAGGGCGGTATGCAACTCAAAGATATTATTCAGAAACAACAGGGCCTGTCGGAAGAAATGAAGAAGGGCATGGAAAAAGGCCAGAAGAACGGGGAGAAGCCCGGGCAGGAGGGCGAGAAAAAAAATCCTGGCGGCGGGCAAAGCGGGGAGGGTGATGCAGGTGAACTGCTTGAGATTTATAAAGAGCAGCAAAGATTAAGAGATGCACTTGAAAAGGCTTTAGAAAAAGAAGGAATGGGTGGCAATGGCCAGCGTGCTTTACAGCAAATGAAGGATATTGAAAAACAATTATTAAATAAAGGTTTTAAGAACGAAACCCTGCAAAAAATGCTTAACCTTAAATATCAACTTTTAAAGCTCGACAAAGCTATAAAGCAACAGGGTGAAGAGAACAAAAGACAGTCGCAAACCAACACTAAAGAGTTTAATAACAATGTAAACGATATGCCGGATGAGCTTAAAGAATATTTAAATAGTATTGAAATATTAAATAGACAAAGCTTACCTTTGCGCCCTAATTTTAATCAGAGGGTACAAACCTATTTCAGAAAAGATGATTAGTTTTAATTATAAGACGAATTTTGAGCTTAATAATGAGGCTCAGTTTGAAGAATGGATATCAAGGATAATAGAGTCTGAAGATAAAACAGAAGGGGAGATTAATTACATTTTTTGCGATGATGAATATTTGCTTCAAAAAAATATCGAATTTTTAAACCACAATACTCTTACAGATATCATCAGTTTTGATTACACAATGGGTAATCTTATAAGCGGAGATGTTTTTATTTCTGTCGAGAGAGTTAAAGAGAATGCCGCGGAGTTTAATGTTTCTTTTGAGGAAGAATTGAAAAGAGTGATGTCACATGGCATACTTCACTACTGTGGATATAAAGACAAAACAGAAGACGAATCATCTTTAATGCGTAGAAAAGAAGACGAAAAAATTAAGATGTTCCACGTGGAACAATAAAGCTTGTCTTGCTAATAGATTTACAGTGTTCCACGTGGAACGTTGTTATTAACAATAGATTTAAAATAATGTTCCACGTGGAACAAAGGAGGTAATATGTTTCAGGATGTTTATGATGTGATTGTAGTAGGTGCGGGGCATGCAGGAAGTGAGGCTGCCGCTGCTGCTGCTAATATGGGTTCAAAAACGCTTTTGGTTACCATGAGTCTGCAAAATATTGCGCAGATGTCGTGCAATCCGGCAATGGGAGGAATAGCGAAAGGACAAATTGTAAGAGAGATTGATGCGCTTGGCGGTTATTCGGGTATTGTGTCGGATAAAACGGCTATACAGTTTAAAATGCTGAATAAATCTAAAGGGCCTGCCATGTGGAGTCCGAGAGTGCAAAGTGATCGCATGCGTTTTGCTGAAGAATGGAGATTAATGCTGGAGCAAACTCCTAATCTTGATTTTTATCAGGAAATGATTTCCGGCCTTATTATAGAAAATGACAAAGTTATAGGAGTAAGAACTTCTCTTGGAATAGAAATAAAAGCTAAGTCTGTAGTACTTACCAATGGTACCTTTTTAAATGGTTTAATACATATTGGTGAAAAACAGTTTGGAGGAGGAAGAGCAGGAGAGGGTGCTTCTTATGGAATAACTCAAGATTTAGTGAACGCAGGTTTCACTGCAGGCAGAATGAAAACCGGCACACCTCCTCGTGTAGATGGACGCTCTCTTGATTATTCAAAAATGATAGAACAGCCTGGCGACGATAATCCGGACAAGTTCTCATATCTTGATATTACCAGGCCATTAACAAGGCAGCGCTCCTGTCATATGACATATACTTCAGAACAAGTGCACGATCTGCTTCGCGAAGGGTTTGACCGTTCACCTATGTTTAATGGAAGGATTAAAAGTTTAGGGCCTAGATATTGCCCTTCAATTGAAGACAAAATAAATCGCTTTGCTGATAAAGACCGTCATCAGCTTTTTGTAGAACCTGAAGGTTGGGATACAGTAGAAGTTTACGTTAACGGATTTTCCACTTCATTACCGGAAGATGTGCAGTTTAAAGCGCTGCGTTCTGTAGCCGGTTTTGAAAATGTAAAGTTCTTCCGTCCCGGATATGCTATAGAATATGATTATTTTCCGCCAACGCAGTTAAAGCATACACTTGAAACAAAGCTGGTAGAAAACTTATACTTTGCCGGACAGATTAATGGTACTACGGGTTATGAGGAAGCAGCTTCCCAAGGCTTAATGGCCGGTATCAATGCTCATTTAAAAGTGCACGGTAAAGATCCGCTTATACTAAAGCGTAATGAGGCATATATTGGGGTTTTAATTGATGATCTTATTACGAAAGGAACAGAGGAACCTTACCGTATGTTTACGTCAAGAGCGGAGTATAGAACATTGCTTAGGCAGGATAATGCGGATTTCAGGCTTACACCGCTTTCTTATGAAGTTGGGCTTGCGGGTGAAGATCGTATGAAAAGGATGGAAAAGAAAAGAGATGAATCTGATGCTTTTGTGAACTTTTTTAAAGAAACCAGTGTAAGGATTGAGGAGGCTAACCCAATACTTGAATCTAAAGAATCTGCTCTCATTAATCAGCCGGATAAAATGTTTAAAATATTTTCCAGGCCACAAATAGATCTTGAAGATATACTTAAGTTTGAAAAGGTGCAGGAGTATGTGCAGGAAAATAATCTTGACAGAGAGGTTATAGAACAGGCAGAGATTCAGGTTAAATATTCAGGATATATAGAAAAAGAAAAAAATAATGCAGATAAACTTAACAGGCTTGAAGATGTAAAAATTCCTGAGAACTTTGATTACGATAAAATTAAGTCTCTTTCATACGAGGCAAGAGAAAAAATGAAGAAAATTCGGCCTGTAACAATATCTCAGGCTTCACGCATAAGCGGTGTTTCGCCAAGTGATGTTTCTGTGCTTTTAATACATATGGGAAGATAATGAACACAATGTTTCACGTGGAACGTACAAATAAAGCCCTTTTTTATAAAGGGTTTTTTCTGTTTTTCTTATTTATATCTTTCAGTTGTTCTACATCAAGATATGTAGTAGATGTTTCAGATTATATTCTTGTAGAGAACGGAAAAGAAGTATTAGGGCGAGATAAAGGACTAACAGCATTTATTTTTGAGAATGATCCTAAAAGAATAACTTTCAATCAGTTTTTGATGGATAAATATAGCCTTCCAAAGTTTTATGATATAGAATATGATATTACTTTGGAAAATAAAAGGTTCAACGTTATGTTGTACAATCAGGATGAGATTAATAAATATTTTGATACTTCAAATTATATAGCATCAAATGTAGTTCCTGATAACGCTGTTGTAGGATCTAAGGTAAAATTTCTCGCAATATCCGTTACTGACGACTATGGTGACGATTGTCTTTCGGAAAAGTCTCTATACCACAATATAGTTTTAAAATATTTAAAAGACCTTAAAGAAGAATACTACAGCTTATAATGGATTTCTCTAAAAATAAAGTTTATATTACTGTAAAAGACTATTCTGTATCAGGAGAAGAG
>CAMPIZ010000113.1 GCA_946886675.1 uncultured Flavobacterium sp. | reverse complement strand
TTTTACTATTTATTTATTTTATAGATAGGCCAACCCGCATATTTACAGCTCTTTTGAAACTATTCCGGCCTCATTGAAGTCCTTCCAGAAAGAGGGGTATGATTTTGAAACCACTTCCGCATTTTTTATTATAATTGAAGTTTTTAATGCCAGCGGCGCAAAAGCCATAGCCATTCTGTGATCATTATAAGTTTCTATAGCAACGTCCGGTTTTATATCCGATGCGGGGAGTAATTTCAGCGAATCCTCTGTAACAGCTACTTCTGCTCCAAGTTTGCTAAGCTCATTTCTTAGAGCTTCAAGCCTGTCGGTTTCTTTTATTTTTAGGGTATGAAGTCCGGTAAGTGTACATTCCACTCCTAAACCAAAGCAGGTAACCGCTACTGTCTGGGCAATATCCGGCGTGTTGTTTAAGTCAAGGTTTATTGCTTCTGGTATGCTGTTAGTTTTTATCAGTGTTATAGTATTCCCCTCAAAAACTGTTTCAACGCCAAGCTGCCTGTATATATCAATTAGGGCGCTATCTCCCTGAAGACTGTTTTTTTTATAAAATGATAATGAAACTTCAGTACTTTCTTTAGCCAAAGCTACTAATGAGTAATAATAGGAGGCACTGCTCCAGTCACTTTCTACCGTTATAGTAACAGGCTTCAACACTTTTGCCGTACTTACTGTAATATGGCCTCCTCCTTTTTTCACAGTAATACCAACCTGCTGTAAAAGATCTGTAGTCATATTAATATAAGGCTGTGATGTTATGTCCCCTTCAAGCTTTATTGTTAGTCCATTTTTAAAGGAAGCTCCTATGAGCAGTAAAGCAGTAATGTACTGGCTGCTTACATTCGCATTAACCGACACTTCGTTATGCTGTATGTTTACACCTTTAATTTTAAGCGGCGGATAGCCTACATTCGCTACATATTCAATTTTAGCTCCTAAACTTCTTAAAGCCTCTACTAAAATTTTAATAGGGCGCTGCTTCATCCGTTCCGAACCTGTGAGTATAATCTCTCTGTTAGGCTGAGTGGCAAAATAAGCCGTAAGAAAACGCATGGCGGTGCCTGCATGATGTACATCAATTGTATCATTACCACTGGCAAGAGCATGCTTCATAACATCAGCATCATCTGAATCGGAAATATTTTCTATAGAAATTTCAGGATATAAAGCTTTAAGCAGTAAAAGCCTATTGGTTTCAGATTTACTGCCTGAAATTGAAATATGGCAGGACTGTTTTAAAACAGATGGTTTAAGCAGTAAATCCATTATGCATTTATTACTTTAGCTTCTCATTATTATGATGGCGGTCATGATCACGCTTGGATTTCAGTTCCATTTTTTTATCAAAAGAAGCCTGCAAATCCACTCCTGTCTGGTTAGCAAGACAAAGCACTACAAAAACAACATCTGCCAACTCTTCACCTAAATCCTTATTTTTGTCGCTCTCCTTCTCACTCTGTTCTCCATAACGGCGGGCTATAATTCTGGCTACTTCACCTACTTCTTCTGTAAGCTGAGCCATATTAGTAAGTTCATTAAAATAGCGTACCCCGTGCTCTTTTATCCAGTTATCAACCTCCTGCTGTGCGTTTCTGATATTCATTTGCTATACTTTTTTTTAATACAATTTTTTCTGACTGCTTATTAATTATACTAGTATAAAAATCTTTCAGGCGTGAATAATATTCAGGCCCTACCTTCGCATAATTTACCGCATGATTTACCATAATCTGGATGCGGTTTTCCTCATGAGCAATATTAAAACTAAAAGTACCTATATTTTCTAAAGTAGCCAAACGCACAGGAGATGGCAGAGATTCTACCGTGAATCCTTCAGGAATAGTTATAAAAAATGTGTAACGCTCCTGTGCCGGATAAATAAAATCAATAGGATAACGGCGGTTGTCTTCCTTAAAAGGATTTTCTGTTGAAGTATAGAACAACATAGGCGGAATATAAATTTTATCACCAATAATATCACATACATTTTTCCCTGTAAATTCGAACTCCTTTTCAACCAGTTCTTCATTTTTAAATTCGAAAGAACCTATTTCAATTTTGTTTAATTCATTCTCCAGGTGCTTTATATAATTTTCCTCTCCCTTATCATTATACTGCCCAGCCTCACGCATAGCATTATAATCATGGTACCTTGCTTTAATAGCTCCATCTAAATTACCGTTTTCGGTAAGTGTGGCCATTATCACAACACTTCCCTTAGAATTGTCAAGTGGTAAAAGTTCAACTTCCTGCGAAGTAAAATCTTCTTTAATAAGCCTTCCTTTTCCGTTTAATGCTCTTACAGGCAATATTCCCGGTTTTGCATATTTATTACTTGCATCTAATAAAATGATCTCATTTTCGATCGATACACCTGCAATTACATAATTAAAAGAGTTTCTGCTCACATAAGACACCTCTCCGTTATCTTTTGTACTTAACAATACAGGGTTTGCCTGCAGGCCGGCCTCTTTAAGCATTGCAATCAGCATAAGGTTTATTTCGCCTATATTACCCGACTTCATATCATAAGCTTTCCTAATATTATCCCTGCACTCATAACCATAGTAGCCATTCCAGGCCATACGGTTTTTAATATAGTTAAAGATTACTTCAAGTTTTTCCTTCTCATCTGTAATTCCTGCTAACAGTGCGTGCAAATCTTCTTTAAAATAGGATGCTTTGTCAAGTTCATTTCCAAAACTATCATCTTCATAAATAGATTTTACTACAGATTTCCAGTCTGTGGCATATTGTTTTTCAACCCCGTCCATGTCACGGGCAGCGGCAAGTTCGTGCTTTACAAAAGCCATGTAATTTTCCGGGTTGTCTATATGGTCCTCACTTTTAAAAGCAGGAACATTTTCAACAAAATATTTTTTTTGTATTTCATGAAATAATATTCTGTTAACCCCTGCACCCGCTGTACGTTTTCCTTCTTTGTCACTTTCCTGTATATCAAAATAAGAGTTTAGTATCCTGTTGTAAGCGAAAAGTTGTGGAATGTTGACATTATATTCTACTCTGTCTGCAGGTATTTTATATTGAAAAAACCACTCCGGAAACGTATGAATGTAAGGCGATTTAATTACATATTTATATTCTACAACACTACCTTCTTTTACATTAGGCAAGGCTATTTTACTTCGCCTGATCTTATTGGTTACTTCTTCTGTAAATTTTCCCTCTTCTTTAAGATTAGTCTTTTCTATCTTACCATTTACAATATTATAAGTAGCAGCATCCGAGAAAATTACTCTTTCACCCCGCCCTTTTGGCGCATAATAAGGAACCGAAACAGTTGCATATTTATATCCTTCTTTATTATATATTTTTGTCCTTACCTCTACCTCAGTAATCAATATCCAGCTACCCGCCTCTATATCAAAATAAGAATTTCCTTTTTTGGAAAGTATGGCAGCAGGAGCTTCCGGATCGAGGGGGTGAACGCTTTGTAAAAGTTCTTTTTCCGACACCTTTCCCAATTCAAAATCCTGAGCAAACAGGGTCAGAGATAATAACAGCATTGCTGCTAAAAACTTTACTTTCATATTATATCTTTCTTGTAAGAACTATGTTTTCATTTTGTTTTTCTATCATTTTCTGAAAGAAGTCTTTTATAGTAGCATAATAATCGGGGGGTATATTAGCATAGTTCATATCCATAATTGCCATAAGCTGAATGTTATTTTCTCCTGCCTGAATGTTAAATTTAAAGCTGCCAATATTCTGCTCCATTGTAATTGCTACCGGCTCAGGAATCGATTCAACAGTATAGCCTTCAGGTATTACAATGTTTACCATATACTTATCCTGAAACGGATATGCAAAATCTATTGGGTACTCTCTTTTATCCTGTTTAAAAGGATTTTCTTTCTGTGTCAAAAAAAGCAGCGGGTTTATATATATTTTATCTCCAATAACATCACTAAGGTTATTGTGAGAAAAGCTATACTCCTCTATAACTGGCTTTACCATATCATCTTTACTTACTGTAAAATCACTTACTTCAATACCTTCATGCTTTTTCTCAAGATATTCCAGATAATTGTCTTCACTCATACCAGAATAGCTTTCCCTAAAAGTATAAGCATTATAATCAAAGAACTGGTCGCGCGCTTTTCCTGTAACCTTACCTTCTTCATCTATTTCTGCCACTATAGAAATAATTTCCCTGGAGCTGCTATGAGGCATAAGATCTATAGAAACAGAGGTTCCGTCCTTTTTAATAAGCCTACCAACCCAGTTAAGTGCCCTTACAGGCATTATATTTGGCAATGCCGATTTTGAGGTCGCATCAAGAAGTATTACTCCATCACTAGATTCTACCGCACATACAACATAATTAAAGGCTGTCCTGTTTGGGAAAAGGGCAATCTTGTTAGACCTTGTACTTACTAATACCGGATTGGCCTCGAGCCCTGCATAGCGAAGCATGGCTGTTAGCATAAGATTAATTTCTGCTACATTACCCGTTTTAGAATTATATGCTTTTCTTACACCATCATGACATGAATACCCAAAATAGCTATTCCAGTTCATCCTGTTTTTTACATATTCATAAATGATTACCATTTTTTCACCAGCCTCATTTTTACCTGAGATAAGAGCATCTATATCGTCTTCAAAATACCCGGTTCTTTTTAGTTCAGGGCCAAAGTCGTCATATTCATATATAGTTTTTGCAACATCTTCCCATGTATGGGAATAAGATTTTACAGGCTGGTCAGGATATTTTGTCATTGTAAGCTCGTGCTCTATACTGCTTGTATAGTTACCAATGTTATTTACAAAACGTTCTTCTTTTAGTGCCGGTATCTTTTCAAGCTTGTAAGTGGTTAAAGTTTCCAGATAGTCTAAAGATTTATTTGTGAATGAAGTTCTTGTAGCAGTTAACCCACCTTGCTGAGACCTCTCCTTTGAAGTATAACTATATGTTTTGTTAGCTACTGTATTTTCTACTTTAGGTATTAAATAACCCCTGAAAACAGGATTATAAACAAAATATTCCGGTATTCTGGTTGCAAATTCAGAGTAATCTACCGGTATTACTTCCTGAAATTCCCAATCGGGAAATACATGGATAAAAGGAGATCTTATCTCATATCTAAATTCCACAATACTTCCTTCTTTAACATCGGGCATTACTATCTTTTTCTGTTTCCAGAAACGATTAACTTCTTCAACAAATTCACCCTCATTTCTAAGTTTGGTTTTTTCTATTTTTCCATTTACCAGATTATAAGTTACCGCTTTTGAAACATCAACGGTTTCCTTTTCCTGATCGGAATAATAATAGGGTATAATTTTATTGGCCCATTCATAACCTTCTTTTGTATATATTTTTATTTTCATCTCAACCTCTGTAACGAGTGTAAATCCGTCCCTTTCCGAAAGAGCCATGTATGTTACACCTTTACTAAACAAAATTGCGGCGGGCGCAGCAGGGTCTGTAGCATGTGTTTTTTGTTCAAGTTCTTGCTTTGTTACCTCACCAAGCTCATATTCTTGTGCCTGTAATGTGAGCATTGAGATAAAGAAAATAATAATAAGGTTAGCTAATTTCATGATTGGTTATTTTTGGTAATTTACTTTTTTACAAGTACAACTTTACTGTTATCGTTTCTTGCTATTTTTTCCCGAAACTGCCTGTAGAGTTCATAATCATCTTTTTCAAACAGTCCGCTATTAGTAATAAGTGTACGTTTATATAATAACTGTGAAGGGCTCACTACTGTACATTCTACCTTGTATTCACCAAACTTTTCTTTTATTTCTACTGGTTGCGGAACCGCCTCTATCTCAAAACCTTCCGGCAGATTAATCACAACTTCATCAAAATCATGGAAGCCACGGTCTACTTCAAAAGGATTGATCCTTTTTCTATATCGCTGTGGTACATTGTCATACTGATTAAATGCATTAACAACAAACATGATCCTGTTTCCGCTTGTACTGCAATAGTCTTCTGCTTCCAGGCTTATGTCTTCTGTAAATTTTAAACTTTTTTTATCGTTTATTATATCTGTACGAGTAAGTTTAAGATTATTTATATTCCCAAAATATGACTTATACCTCTTATGCAAATCTTCTTCTGATTTGCTAACCAAATAATATTT